>CALKVC010000092.1 GCA_937996595.1 uncultured Chitinophagaceae bacterium | reverse complement strand
ATTTGGCGGAGGTTTGACAAAGATCAAAAATGGCGGAAAAATCAGGTATGGAGGTGCCAGCAGCAACACTACCGGGGCCACAACAACATTCCAGGTGGAAGATGGCGGCATATATGAGATTTACAGGGATGGAGGTTCCTTTCCCACCGGAACCTACCAGCCAAATTCACTGTTACTGAATTCCGGTGCCATAAATACTCCTTCCGGCTTTTCCATGAATTCTTCCACCGGCAGTTACGGGAATTATGAATTTAACTCACCTTCCTATACCGGCAATTCACTGGGGCTTAACCAGAACCTCACTTTCAATAACCTGGCTATCACAAACGACGGAAGCGGAAAATGGATATACAGTACAACTCCCGTCAGCGCATATACGCTTACCATCAATGGCAATGTTACCGTCGCCACCGGAGCAGCCCTTGTGATCAACAATGCATCATCCGGTTCTTTGACCACAAAATTGCTGGTAAAAGGGAACCTCAGCAATAACGGGCTCATTACATCAACAGCCGGAAATACCGGGTCCCTGGTTGAATTCGGAGGGAACACGGATGCCACCATACAAACAGCCCCAAATAGCATCACCAACGATATCAGCATCCTGATGAATAAGACGGCTTCAAAACTTGTTGCCCTGTCGGATATCAGCCTGCCCAACAGCGCTAATGCCCGGCTAACCTTAACTAACGGTAATATAGACATGCAGTTGAACGACAAACTGCTTCATATCCAGAACCCGGCTGCCGACGCATTGTCTGCCGGCTCATTAAACAGCCATATTATCGGGAAACTTAAAAGGAGTTCAAACCAGGCGGCAACCTACACATTCCCTGTTTCTGCTTCCGGCACAGAATGGGCAAAGGCCGCCATAACAACAAGCAACGGAAACGCAACAGAATGGACGGTTGAATTCATCCCGACTAATGCCAATGCCAATTCAGGGTTAACACCCGGCGTGATTGATGTGGTTACCAAATATTACTGGAATATTTCCAGGACTGGCACTACCCCTGCCAATGCAGGATTCCTGGAATTATTCTACAGCGGCATAACAAACCCGGGAATATTACTACCTGCCCAGGCTAAAGTGGTGCATTGGGATGGCACTACCTGGAACAACCTGGGCGGAACCCACGGTGGTGAAAGCGTGACCAATACATTGGGCTCTACAGGAGGGGCAGCACCGGGAGATCCCATTACGACTTTCAGCCCGTTTGCATTGGGTGGAGCCACCGGTGTTATTCCTGTTATTATCGAATACCTGAACGGATACCGTAACGGTTCATTACATAAACTTTCCTGGAAAGTAAATTGCAACAGCATACCGGGTATTTACATGCACCTTGAACGCAGTGCGGATGGAAGGAACTTTAGTGAAATACACTCAGTTTATGCAGACAATCAGCGATGCCTGCAACCATTTGACTTTTTAGACAAAAATCCCTTTGATGGCATGAATTACTACAGGTTAAAAATAACGGATATCGACGGGAAAGTTACATATAGCAACATTAAGGGGCTTATGAACAAATTCGATCTGCCAGAAGTAAACGCATTATATCCAAACCCGGCCAGGCAAAACAGTAACATCACCCTGGAAATTTTCTGTAATAAAAGTAAGGATATAACCTTAACCATTTACGACCTGAAGGGAAGGAAAATCATATCTACTACCAGCCAGGTATTTGCCGGCAGAAACAAATTGCAAATTCTTTCCCCGGCAATTACAGCGGGAACATACCTGCTTATTGCTAATGACACGGAAGGGACTTTGTATTCCGGCAGTTTCATTTGCGAATAGGCCCTTTGTATATTCCCCATTGATAATAGTTGATGACTCCACCTTAATGTTGTAGCTGCCAGTCGTCAATAATATTAAATCATCTATTATCTTTGCGCCCATGGCGAACGAAACAAATATTTTCCAGGAACTGATTTCTCATTGTAAGGAATACGGATATATTTTTCAATCTTCTGAAATATATGATGGCCTGGCTGCCGTATACGACTATGGCCAGATGGGCGCCCAGATGAAAAAAAACCTCCGCGACGAATGGTGGAAAAGCATGACACAGCTTCACGACAATATCGTGGGCATTGATGCGGCCATTTTCATGCACCCAACCGTTTGGAAAGCGAGCGGCCATGTTGACAATTTCAGCGACCCCATGATAGACAACAAAGACAGCAACAAACGTTACCGGGTAGACCATCTGCTGGAAGCACATGCTGAAACGCTAGAAAAAGCGGAAGCTGACGCATTACTGGAAGCCATGGACAGGTTACTGGCTGCAGATGATATGGCCGGACTGAAAAAACTGATTGTTGACAACAATATAAAATGTGCCATCAGCAAAACCTGCAACTGGACAGATGTACGCCAGTTCAACCTCATGTTCAGCACACAGATTGGCAGCGTTAGCGAAGAATCTGATACCATCTATTTACGCCCCGAAACTGCCCAGGGTATTTTTGTAAATTTCCTCAATGTGCAAAAGACCGGTAGAATGAAAATACCTTTTGGCATTGCGCAAACAGGAAAAGCATTCCGCAATGAAATTGTGGCGCGCCAGTTTATTTTCCGTATGCGGGAATTTGAACAGATGGAGATGCAGTTCTTTGTGCGCCCCGGCACACAAATGGAATGGTACAATTTCTGGAAAGAGGAAAGAAAAAAATGGCATGAAAGCATAGGAATACCGGCTTCCAAATTAAGGTACCACGACCATGTAAAACTGGCGCATTATGCAGACGCAGCCCTGGATATTGAATTTGAATTCCCTTTCGGTTGGAAGGAACTGGAAGGCATTCACAGCCGTACCGATTACGACCTCACGCAACATGCAAATTACAGTAAAAAGAAAATCCAGTATTTTGACAACGACCTCAATGAAGAAGGAAAGCCATTTGGCAATTATACCCCGTATGTGGTTGAAACCTCTGTTGGCCTCGATCGTTTATTCCTTACCGTATTAAGCCTGGCTTATGAAAATGAGAAATGGCTGAAGGAAGACGGTACGGAAGACAGTCGCGTTGTGTTGAAGATTCCACCCAAAATTGCCCCTACCAAACTGGCCATCCTGCCATTGTTAAAAAAAGACGGACTCCCGGAAATAGCAAAAGAACTGCTGAACGAATGTAAAGGCAGTTTCATGTGTTTTTATGAAGAAAAGGATGCCATCGGAAAACGCTACAGGCGCATGGATGCCATCGGAACACCTTTCTGCATTACGATAGACCACCAGACCAAGGAAGATAAAACAGTTACCATCAGGTACCGTGATGACATGAAACAGGAACGAATAGCGCTGGCTGATGTAAAAAACATTGTCTTAAAAGCGATCTCATAATTTATTAACATTTTAAAAAACCCGCCGGTAAGTACCTGGCGGGTTTTTTTATTTATCCCAATGCCCATATCATATTCCCAATTACGTATATGATATGACCGGAATCATTTTCTGCATTGAAATACATCAGTCTGCCAGTGATATTGATATAATAAATTGCCTCGTTTCTTATTAAACATCAAAGGGTATGTATACTGATTACCCATAAAACAATCATTATGTCTGCCACTGACATTACCAAAGCCGTAGACCTTTTCACACATGCTGAAGGAACAGGTCCCAAACGTTCCCGAAGGCCTGTATATATCGATTTCATGCCGCCCTGCAACAGTGCATGCCCGGCCGGTGAAAATATCCAGGCATGGATGGATCATGCACAGGCCGGAAATTATTATGAGGCATTTCAAACCATCCTGGAAGACAACCCGTTTCCCGGTATCATGGGCAGGGTTTGTGTAAAACCATGTGAAACAGGCTGCAACCGAAACCATATTGATACAACAGTTAACATTCATGCCGTTGAACGTTTTATTGGGGATGAAGCCATCAGGAAAAACTGGCAGGTACGTCACAATGCTTCTAAAACAGGTAAACGGGTTTTGGTAGTTGGCGCAGGGCCCGCCGGTTTGTCTGCTGCTTATCACCTGGCAAGATTGGGGCATACCGTAGAGCTGTTTGAAGCCGGTAGCCATCCGGGCGGTTTGCTATGGTCTGGCATTCCCGATTACCGGTTACCCAAAGAAATGCTGGACAAAGAAATTGACCGTTTGGTTGCCTTGGGCATCCGGATAAAACTGAATTACAAGGTTACTGATGTACTGAAGGAGAAGGAAGCCGGAAATTTTGATGCCGTATTCCTGGCAATCGGGGCGCAACTGATACAAAAAGAAACTTTCCCGCACGATGAATCTGTACTTATAACGGATGCGTTTTCTTTTTTCATGGACGCCAGAACAAATGCTGGCCCTTATGTAAGAAAAAAAGTAGTTGTATATGGTGGCGGAAAACTGGCACTGTACCTATCGCGGATGATTAAACGCTTTGGTTCGGAAGTATCGGTGTATTACCCCGGAGATAAGAAAATGATGCCGGCATATGATTATGAAACGGATGATGCGCTGGCAGAAGGCGTTGAAATCACACTGCTCAGGAACATCTGTAAGGTGGAAAAAAATGTGGTTACCCTGGAAAAGATGAAAGTTGAAAAGAATGTGGCAACCGGGATCAATGAATTTGAAAATATAACGGCCGATGTGCTGATCATTGCAAACCGCCATGAATCTGATTCCGCTTTCCTGCGTAACCTGCAAGGAGCAGTAATAAACAATGACGGTACCGTACAAATAGATGTTCAGCGTATGACAGGTATTGACGGCATATTTGCCGGCGGAGACATGCTGCCCGGTGAAAACAGGAGCGCTACCATTGCCATCGGCCATGGTAAGAAAGCGGCCAGGTATATGCACGGTTACCTGATGAATGATGCTTACCAGAAACCGGAAAAACATCCTACTGCCGGATTCAGGAAACTGCATATGTGGTACCGGACCGATGCACCTCAGCAGGAACAGGAAAAGCTGGCTCCAGCCGTTGCCGTAAAGAGTTTTGAAGAAGTGGTTGCCGGGCTTGATGAACAGGAAGCCAGGTTTGAAGCCCAGCGTTGCCTTAGTTGCGGCAATTGCTTTGAGTGCGATGGATGTTTCGGTGCATGCCCGGAAGATGCCATCATAAAACTGGGTAAGGGTAACCGTTATAAATTCAATTACAATGCATGCACGGGCTGTGCGGTTTGCTATGAACAATGCCCCTGCCATGCCATAGAAATGATTCCGGAACCTGTTAATTTGAATCAAGATGTCAAAAAATAAAAAAAATATCGCAACCATTGACGGAAATGAAGCAGCGGCATATGTTGCTTACCGAATCAATGAAGTATGTGCCATTTACCCCATTACACCATCTTCAGCCATGGCTGAATTATCTGACGAATGGGCTTCCAAAGGGATCAGGAATATCTGGGGATCTGTTCCGGAAATCATAGAAATGCAGAGCGAAGGTGGTGCTGCCGGAACGGTGCATGGTGCCTTGCAAACAGGCTCATTAACTACCACATTCACTGCATCGCAGGGGCTGATGCTCATGCTGCCAAACATGTACAAAATTGCAGGTGAACTAACCGCTGCCGTTTTTCATGTGGCTGCACGGTCGCTGGCAGCACAAGGCCTATCCATATTCGGCGACCACCAGGATGTGATGGCTGCACGTACCACCGGCTTTGCCATGCTGGGTTCTGCCAGTGTGCAGGAAGCCCATGATTTTGCCCTCATTGCACAGGCTGCCACATTAAAAGCCAGGATACCGATCATACACTTCTTTGATGGTTTCCGCACTTCACATGAAGTAAACAAACTTGAAATACTGGGTGATGAACAGTTACGGTCTATGATAACTGATGACATGCTTATCGCACACAGGAAAAGAGGGCTTAATCCTGAAAACCCTTTTATCAGGGGAACCGCACAAAACCCCGATGTATATTTCCAGGGAAGGGAAACGGTAAATACATACTACAATAATATGCCCGGCATTGTGGAATCTGTTATGCAAGACTTTGCAAAGCTTACCGGAAGAAAGTACGGTTTGTTTGAATACCATGGAGCGGCAGATGCAGAACATATCACCGTGATTATGGGATCTGGTGCTGAAACGGCCATAGAAACAGTTAAAGCCCTTAATAAAACAGGATATAAAACCGGTGTAATACAGGTAAGGTTATACAGGCCGTTCTCCCTGGAACACCTGTTGAAAGTATTGCCATCAACCGTTACATCAATTGCCGTATTAGACCGCACCAAAGAGTCGGGCGCAGCAGGAGAACCGTTGTACCAGGATATGCTGTCTACGCTCGTGGAAGCCCTTCAACAGGGAAAATTAAAACAATTACCTAAAATGATAGGTGGCAGGTATGGTTTGTCATCCAAAGAATTTACACCGGCGATGGTTAAAGCGGTATATGATGAACTTAAAAAAGATAATCCAAAAAATGGGTTTACCATCGGCATCAACGATGATGTAACCCATACAAGTCTTTCTTATGACCCAGCTTATAAGCTAGACGAATCGGGATGGCGGCAGGGATTGTTCTTTGGCCTGGGTGCCGATGGTACCGTGGGTGCCAATAAAAACACAATTAAGATCATAGGGGAAAATACTCCATTATATGCACAGGGATATTTTGTATATGATTCAAAAAAATCCGGTGCCAGAACCGTATCTCATCTCCGGTTTGGGCCCGAACCCATCCGGGCACCATACCTTATTTCAAAAGCGGATTTCATTGCATGCCACCAGTTCAACTTCACAGAAAAAGTAGAAATGCTTGAATATGCTGCTGAAGGTGCCACATTCCTGCTAAACAGCCCATACGCAAAAGAAGAAGTGTGGAACAAATTAACGGGGCAGGTACAACAGCATATCATCAGCAAAAAACTTAAACTGTATGTGATTGATGCAACTACCGTTGCCAGGGAGAATGGCATGAGCGGCCGCATCAATACAATCATGCAAACCTGTTACTTTGCTTTATCCGGTGTGTTGCCCAGGGAAGAAGCCATCAAACAGATCAAGAAAGCCATTGAAAAGACTTACTTCAAAAAAGGTCAGAAAGTGATTGACCAGAATTTTAAAGCGGTGGATGCCACACTGGAAAACCTGTATGAAGTGGATTACCCGAAAAAAGTAACAGCTGCAATGCATGACCTGCTTATCGTTCCGGAAAAAGCGCCCCGCTTTGTAAAAGATATCACATCTGTAATGATGGCTGATCATGGCGACCAGTTACCGGTTAGCAAAATGCCGGTGGATGGTACGTATCCGAGCGGAACAACACAATGGGAAAAAAGGAATGTTTCAGACCTGGTAGCCATGTGGGAACCGGGTTTATGTATACAATGCGGCAACTGTGCTTATGTTTGCCCGCACAGCGTGATCAGGGCTAAATTCTATCATAAAAACAACCTCAGGGATGCACCAGAAGGGTTTAAACATGCTCCTATTAATGCGAGAGGTTTTCCGGAAACGCAGTATTCGCTGCAGGTTTACCTGGAAGATTGCACCGGTTGCAATTTATGTGTGGAAGTATGCCCTGCCACAGATCCGGCTAACCGTTCCCGTAAGGCAATAAATATGGGCGAAAAAGAACCGGTTCTTGAAAAAGAAAAAGCCAATATCAACTTCTTTGAGAACATAACCTGGAACGACCGTTCTAAAATTGATTTCTCAACGGTTCATGGCGCCCAGTTCCTGGAACCGCTATTTGAATTTTCAGGTGCCTGTGCCGGTTGCGGTGAAACACCTTACCTGAAACTATTATCCCAGCTGTTCGGCGAAAGGCTGCTGATTGCCAATGCCACCGGCTGTTCTTCCATCTACGGCGGAAACCTGCCAACCACTCCATGGGCGGTGAACAAGGATGGCCGCGGCCCCGCCTGGTCTAATTCATTATTTGAAGACAATGCAGAATTTGGTTTGGGTATGCGCATCACTGCAGACAAACAACTGGATATCTGTAAACAACTGTTACATGAACTAACTGCAGACATTGGAGAAGCATTTGTGAAGGATATCATTGAAGCCAAACAGGTATTGGAATCAGAAATAGCAGAACAGTTTGCCAGGGTAAAACTGCTTAAGGAAAAATTGAGTGTGATTGATTCACCAAAAGCCGCTTTATTGCTTTCTGTAGCCGATCAGTTGGTTCGCCGCAGCGTTTGGCTCGTTGGCGGTGATGGCTGGGCATATGATATCGGGTATGGAGGTGTGGATCATGCACTGGCCAGCGGAAGAAATATTAAGATTCTTGTTTTGGATACGGAAGTGTATTCCAATACGGGTGGGCAATCATCCAAGTCTACACCTACAGCAGCCACTGCAAAATTTGCTGCCGGCGGTAAACCGGGAGGGAAAAAAGACCTGGCGATGCAGGCCATGTCGTACGGCAATGTATATGTGGCCAGGGTTGCTTTTGGAGCTAACCCGCAACAGACTTTACTGGCCATGCGTGAAGCAGAAGCATATGACGGCCCGGCACTGATACTGGCTTACAGCCATTGTATAGCTCATGGATATGACCTGAAGAACGGCCTGGACCAGCAGCATAAAGCGGTAGCAAGCGGCCACTGGCCATTACTGCGCTACAACCCTGCTTTAAGGATAAAAAACCAGAACCCGTTCATCCTCGATTCGCCCAGGCCAACCATCGCATTAAAAGATTATGCCTATAATGAACTGCGGTATAAAGTGCTTACGATAACCAACCCCGAAGCTGCTGAAAGACTTATGAAGCATGCACAGGAACTGGTTAACCTTAAATGGAAATCGTATGAAGAACTTGCCACAAAAAAAGCAAGTGATTTTGTTCCTGCGGGATAAATAAAATGTTATGAAAATACAAGCAAATTACATGGGCCTGAACCTGGATTCACCCATCCTCGTTTCTGCGTGTCCGTTATCTGAAAAAACGGAAAATATAGTTCAAATGGAGGATTGCGGCGCCGGTGCGGTTGTCATGTTCTCCCTGTTTGAAGAACAGATAAGAAAAGAGGAGGCCAGGTTCAAGGCGGTGTACGCTGAAACCACTTATGCCTTTGCAGAAGCACAGGAGTATTTCCCAAACCTGGAAGACTTCAATATTGGCACAGATGAATATCTTGAAAATATCCGTAAAGCAAAGGAAAGGGTGAATATACCCATTATCGGCAGCCTTAACGGTATCACCAGTGAAGGCTGGATAGAATATGCCAAACTCATGGAACAGGCCGGTGCAGATGGAATTGAAATCAATATCTTTTTCATACCAGGTGATATAGCCATGTCATCTGCCGAAGTGGAGCACCGTTACCTGAATATTATTGAGACGATCAGGAATACCGTTTCCATTCCTGTTGCTGTGAAACTTAACCCGTATTTCAGTGCAATGGGAAACATATCACTTCGGATGAAAAATGCCGGTGCGGATGCACTGGTATTATTCAACCGTTTTTACCAGCCGGATTTTGACATCAATGAACTGATAATCAGGAACGACCTACACTATAGCGAATCCAGTGAAATAAGATTGCCCCTTTTATGGATTGCTTTATTATACGGAAAAGTTGACCTATCACTGGCAGCCACCACCGGGGTACAAAGTGCCACAGAAGTGATAAAATATATCCTGGCAGGCGCCAGTGTAGTGATGACTGCTTCCTCATTGTATAAAAACGGCATCCCTTACCTGAAAACAATGAACAAGGAATTGCAACATTGGATGTATAAAATGGGATTCGACAGCCTTTCATCATTCAGGGGAAGCATGAGCCAGCAACATATATCTGATCCAACTGCTTATGAAAGGGCGAACTATATTAAGATCCTGGAAAGAGTGAAGTAATTATAGTTTGTATCATTCAAGTTTCAACTATTCAGGAATATGAAGGATACTTACATCTTTATCATTCGCGGTTCTTATTTATACGCTGTTCCAGTTCAATCGCTTTAGGGAATAATATATTATTCTCCAGGTGAACGTGGAGGTGTAGATCCTGCTCAAATTCTTCAAGTTTTGCAAACAGTGCCTTAAAAGTATTACATGCCCATTCCGGCGGCGTATAATTATTTGACAGGTCTTTAATGCTTGCCATCAGGTTTCCTGCCTTTTCATGTTCCTGGTTCATCACCTGTATGGGATTATTAATCTTTCCAAAATGCGCCATAGGTATCATGGCTCCTTCTTCTATTGCCCGTTCCATCTGTTTAATGTAAGGAAAGAGTATTTGCTCTTCCTTCATCATATGCTGCTTCAATTCTCCTGCTATAGCTGTATACAAGTCATCAATCTCATATAATGCAGTATGATGACTGCCATGAACCTTAACTACTTTTACCATGTATTGATCAAGCAGGCTTAATGCCTCACGTACATATGTGTGATGTGTGTATTGAATATACTCTGACAGGAATCCGGGTGACCATGATTTATAATCATGATCCCTTCCGGGTGCCTTGCCGGCGGCATGTATTTCATTGATAAGTTCATCGCGGTTTAAACTATGCTTTTCACAGGCTTTGTTTAATGTTATGCCGCCGCCACAACAAAAGTCGATTCCGTATTTTTTAAATACATCGGCCGTTCTTATATTCTCAGAAACAATGTTTGCAATTGTTTTACTTTCCAGGTTCTCCATGGTTATAATTTAAAGATGTTAAAACTGTTTTTACGAATACATTTATTTAGGTTCTGCCAATTACCTATTTTATCCATTCAAACCTTGCCTGGAAAAAACGCAGGTATTTTGGTTCATATATCATTTTCAGGCCCCTGATCTTATTACGTCTTTCAAAAACCCTTGCCGTTGATTCAGCTATCACATCCATATGTGCCTGGGTGTACACACGGCGTGGAATGGTTAACCTTACCAGCTCAAGTTTTGGATAATAATTCTCCCCATTGGGTTTCCTGCCCGCAGATACAACGCCTCTTTCCATAGTACGCACCCCTGAATCAAGATAAATTTCTGCCGCCAGTGTTTGCGCAGGAAACTGGTCCTGTGATATATGCGGAAGAAATTTCTTTGCATCAATAAAATTTCCGTGGCCACCAATTGGTTTCACAATGGGTATGCCATATTCCATCATTTTTTCTCCCAGGTAAACCACCTGTCCAACCCTTGCATGCATATGGTCATCATTCACGCTTTCCCCAATACCGATTGACATAGCTTCCATATCCCTGCCGGCAAGGCCGCCATAAGTATGCAGCCCTTCATATACAACTACCATGTTCCTCGCCTCTTCAAAAACATCCCAGTCGTTCACTGCAAGAAATCCGCCAATATTAACCAAGGCATCTTTTTTGGCACTCATGGTTGCGCCGTCAGTCAATGAACAGATTTCCTTTACAATCTGCCGTATCGATTTCTGTGCGTACCCTTTTTCCCTTTGCTGAATGAAGTGTGCATTTTCGGCTACCCTTGTCATGTCATGGATAACACGTATGCCATGTTTCTTGGTAAGGGCCCTTAACGCTTTAAGGTTCTGCATGCTTATAGGCTGACCACCGGCCATGTTTACACTGGTTGCCATGCTTACATACGGAATCTTCTTTGCACCGTATTTCCTGATGAGCTTCTCCAGTTTGTCCATATCAATATTCCCTTTAAAAGGAAATTCATTTTCGGGATCATGGGCCTCATCAATAATCACATCTTCAAATTTTCCGCCTGCCAGTTCCTGGTGCAGCCTTGTAGTGGTAAAGTACATGTTCCCGGGAATGATGTCACCTTTCTTAATAAGTACCTTTGAGAGGATGTTTTCAGCCCCTCGTCCCTGGTGAGTAGGAACCAGGTATTTATATCCATAAATTTCACGTACGGTAGCTTCCAGGTTATAGAAGTTGCGGCTTCCTGCATATGCTTCATCACCCATCATGATTCCTGCCCACTGGCGGTCGCTCATGGCAGATGTGCCGCTGTCTGTTAACAGGTCAATATAAACGTCTTCTGATTTTAACAGGAATGTATTGTAACCAGCTTCCAACAAAGCCTTCTTTCGTTGTGCCGGGGAAGTCATCTTAAGCAGTTCTACCATTTTTATCTTGTATGGTTCTGCCCAGCTTTTTCTTATTGTATGTTTCATTTCAAACAGTTTTATTTTTACTCGTTAACAGGTTTTAATGCAACCGTAAAATGCCTTAATAGTGGTGTTTCCTCTGTAATCTTCAAACCCGTTATTTTATTACGCCTATTAAAAACATCTATGATAACTTCAGAAACATAATCTATATGGCTTTGTGTATATACCCTTCTCGGCATGGCCAGGCGCACCAGTTCTAACTGCGCCGGAATAAGATTACCCAGCTCATCATATTTACCAAACATCAGGGAACCAATCTCTACACCCCTTACACCGCCTTCTTCATACAATGCACAAACAAGTGCCTGGCCTGGATAATGATCAACCGGTATATGTGGTAAAAATGCTTTTGCATCAATATATACAGCATGCCCGCCTGGTGGCTGCATTACAGGCACTCCGGCTTCAGCCAATTTATCTGTCAGGTATTCTATACTTCTTAAGCGGTAGTGCAGGTAATGTTCATCCATCACTTCACGCAAACCGATTGCAATTGCTTCCAGGTCACGGCCCGCAAGGCCTCCGTATGTTGTAAACCCTTCGGTTATAATGAGCAGGTTCCGGCAACGCACTGCCAGCTCCAGGTTATGCATAGCAAGAAACCCGCCAATATTGGCAAAAGCATCTTTCTTGGCGCTCATCGTACATCCGTCAGCGTAAGTAAACATTTCCCGTGCTATATCCTGCACCGTTCTATTCTCATACCCCTTTTCCCGTAACTTGATGAAGTATGCATTTTCAGCAAAGCGGCAGGCATCTATAAAAAAAGGTATCCCGTTTTTCTTACAAACTTCTTTTGCTTCCCTTATATTCTGCATGCTAACCGGCTGGCCGCCACCCGAATTGTTAGTAACGGTCATGATCACCATCGGAATATTTTCAGCGCCTTTTTCAATAATTATTCTCTTAAGCGCAGGAATATCCATATTACCTTTGAAAGGAGATGGAACAGAAGGGTGTTTCCCTTCCTCGCAGATAAGATCGATGCCTGTTGCTCCAGAAAACTCAATATTAGCACGGGTTGTATCAAATAATGTATTACTCAGGAAATACTTTCCCTCACCTCCCAATATGGTAAAAATTATTTTTTCTGCCGCCCTGCCCTGGTGTGTTGGGATAATCAGCTGCATACCTGTAATTCCTTTTACCGCTTCTTCAAAACGGAAGAAGCTGTCGCTGCCGGCATACGATTCATCGCCCTGCATGATGCCGGCCCACTGGCTGCTGCTCATGGCACTGGTGCCGCTGTCTGTTAACAGGTCTATCAGTACATCGCGGGCTTTAATACGGAATGGATTATAACCGGCTTTCTTAAGTATTTCAGACCGTTCAGCTTTTGTGTTGAAATAAATAGGTTCTACGGATTTTATCTTGAACGGTTCAATGATTGTTCTCATACAAATGTTATGATAAATAATAAGAAATAAAAATCAGAAACAGGAACGCGGAAAATGCCCGGAATCGGGTAACTATGAAGGTTTGCTTATGATATTCTTCCAAAGTTGCATGATGCAAAGATGAGCCGGTACAACTTTTTAAAACATGATCATAATCATGAATGCAAAAAATAATGGCTGATATTCATCCATTTTAGGAAGAAAAAAAATCCCGGTTACATGCTGCAACCGGGATATGTTCATATTTGTTATCCTATCTCCCATTCACTTATTTTCTACGCGGGAAATTCAATGCAGCCTGTGCAGCAGCCAATCTTGCAATAGGAACACGGAATGGCGAGCAGCTAACATAGTTCAGGCCAAGCCGATGGAAGAAAACAACACTATCAGGATCGCCTCCATGTTCGCCACAAATGCCCACTTTTAGTTTCACTTTTGCTTTTCGTCCTCTTTCCACACCATCACGAACCAATTCTCCCACACCATCCTGGTCAATGGTCTGGAACGGATCATAAGGGAGTATTTTTAAATCAAGGTATTTTGGGAGGAAGCCACCAATGTCATCCCGGCTAAAACCAAAACTCATCTGTGTGAGGTCATTGGTACCATAACTGAAGAAATCGGCAACATGCGCCATCAATTCGGCCCTGATTGCCGCTCTTGGTGTTTCAATCATAGTTCCATACAGGTACGGAATTTTTTTCATCTTCATTTTTTCACACACTTCCTTATATACGGCATCCACAATTTTTTTCTGATGAGATAATTCATTGACTGTACAGGTTACCGGCACCATGATTTCAGGAAATGCCTGCTGCCCTTTCTTCAGCAATTCTGCTGTTGCTTCCAGGATCGCCCGTACCTGCATTTCAGTAATTTCAGGATAACTGATACCAAGCCTTACACCGCGGTGACCCAGCATCGGGTTATTCTCATGCAATGCCAGTACCCTGCGCTTAAGGATACTCATACTTATATTAAGTTCCTTACTCAGGTGCTGCAGCTTGTCTGTATCATGCGGAACAAATTCATGTAATGGCGGATCCAATAATCTAACCGTAACCGGATTCCCTTTCATGGCAATCATGGTATCTTTTATATCCTTCTTCACATATTTATATAATTCATTCAGTGCAACACGCCTTTCTGCTTCAGTCTTACTTACAATCATTTTTCGTAACAGGAATAATGGCTGTTCACTTCCTTCACCATAAAACATATGTTCTGTACGGAACAATCCAATCCCTTCCGCTCCGAACTTCAGGCCCTGGGCCGCATCTTCGGGTGTTTCGGCATTGGTGCGCACGCCCATCACTTTGAATTTGTCAACCAGTTTCATCAGATTTTTATATGACTGGTTCTTATCAAGGTCTATATCAACTAGCGGAAGGCTTCCTTCATATACAAGGCCTTTTGTACCGTTCAGGCTTAACCAGTCGCCTTCATGAATTACTGTTCCATCTTTTGCCCTGAAAGATTTCGTTTCGCTGTGTATTTCTATATCACCGCAACCTACTATGCAGCATTTGCCCCAGCCCCTGGCTACCAGGGCAGCGTGAGAAGTCATACCGCCTTTGGTTGTAAGTATTGCCTGCGACTTATGCATCCCGTCTACATCCTCCGGGGATGTTTCTTCTCTTATCAGAATCACTTTTTCTCCTTTTGCAGCCCACTCAACAGCTTCATGCGATGAGAAAACTGCACGGCCTTTTGCGCCTCCCGGCCCGGCGGGCAGTCCTTTGGCTATCGGTTTGGTAACCAGTTCCACTTTGGGGTCAAGCATGGGAAGCAAGAGTTCCACCAACTGGTTGGGAGCTACCCGCATGATGGCGGTTTTAGCATCAATCAATTTTTCTGCATACATTTCTGTAGCCATCCTTACTGCGGCTATGCCATTCCGTTTACCAACCCTGCACTGCAGCATGTATAATTTCCCTTTTTCAATGGTAAACTCAATATCCTGCATGTCTTTGTAATGTTGCTCCAGCCTTTTCTGGTAGCTATACAACTCTTTGTATAATGCCGGCATCAGTTTTTCCAAAGAAGTGAAGTGCTTACTCTGGTCATTCATTGAGTATTGATTAACCGGTGCAGGTGTCCTTATGCCGGCAACTACATCTTCTCCCTGTGCATTAACCAGGTATTCTCCATAAAATTTATTCTCTCCGCTGCCCGGGTTCCTGGTAAAAGCAACACCGGTGCAACTGTCGTTACCCATATTTCCAAAAACCATGGCCTGTACGTTTACAGCAGTACCCCATTCATCCGGAATTTTTTCAATACGCCTGTATTCAACCGCCCGTTTCCCGTTCCAACTGCTGAAAACAGCGCCTATTCCGCCCCACATCTGTTGCCAGGGGTCTTCCGGAAAATCGGTTCCCAATACTTTCTTAACTGTTTTTTTATAATCCTTCACCAGGTCTTTTAATTCTGAAACGGTTAATTCCGTATCGCTTTTATAGCCTTGCCTTTGTTTAATATGTTCCAGCTTTTCATCCAGCATTTTACGAATTCCTTTTCCGCCTTTCACTTCTATGCCTCCTCCTTTCTCCATTACTACATCAGCGTACATCATGATCAGCCTTCTGTAAGCGTCGTATGCAAATCGTTCATCACCACTTTGGGCAATCACGCCTTTTATCGTTTTATCATTCAATCCTACATTCAGCACGGTTTCCATCATGCCAGGCATACTGCGCCTGGCGCCCGACCTGATTGATACCAGCAAAGGATTTTTATCATCACCGAATTTTTTTCCGGTGAGTTTTTCCATTTTTGCCAGTGATTCATCAACCTGCAGCTTAACCGATTTTGGATATGTCTTCTTGTTATTGTAATAATAGGTACACACTTCGGTAGTAACTGTAAAACCCGGTGGAACGGGTAAACGCAGTGCAGGATGCCCGGCCATTTCAGCCAGGTTTGCCCCTTTTCCACCCAACAGGTTTTTCATTGATTCGTTGCCATCTGCTTTGCCTCCTCCAAAAAAATAAACATATTTTCCGGCCTTGATTTTTGATGCCATAATTGATAGTTTTTTACTATGCAGAGTTATGCCTTATCGGGCCAATTATTAAAAACATTGGTCAGATAAAAACTTGATTCTTATCATTTTTGGAGATACCCGGCAATACAGGAAAGGCTTAAAGCAATATTACCGTGGAAAAACAGGAAACTTACTGATGTTCGTAATAAGGTATCTCGTCATGGCTTTCAGATTCTTTCTGCTGCCAATATGCCGGAGTAACAACATGCCCGTTTCTTGTTTTCAGCAACCTGCCATAAATGGCGTTGATTGTGTTGAATGTATAATCAGTAACCCCAACCGTATAGGTTTCCGGGGCAACCGGTGCGGGTGCGGTATCTACAGCTACTGCTCCTTCCTCAACCGGTTTGGCAGCCGGTGCGGCTTTTGCCGGCGGAGAAGGCACGGCGATGACGGTGAACCTATTATATTCCAGTAAATCTTTCAGAAACTGAAGCCGTTCTGCAGAAACATTTTTCTCAACGATTCCGCATTTAACGCCATCCAGTTCTTCAAATTCATGATTCTTGTTGATAGCCATATTCAGAAAATCATTTATCCGGTTTAGTAAAAAAACCTCAGCTACACTTACCTGCTGAATGATTCAATATAATCATACACCCAACTCAGCAATCCAAGCAAAACGATGGCAGCACCACATAAAACAAGGGCCAGCTTTTCCGTATTGCCAACTTGAACCTTTTCAACAGGCTGTTCATTTTTTTCCATGAAAACAGCACGTACCACTTTCAGGTAATAATAAAGGGATATGATCATGTTAAGCGCCGCTATGGTTATGAATACATAGGTTCCTTTTGATGCACCCGCAGTTATTAAAAAAAGTTTACCGAAGAATCCGGCTGTTGGCGGTATGCCCGCCAGTGAGAAAAGTGATAGTGCCAGTATCCAGCTTAGAAATGGGTTTGTCTGGTATAACCCTTTCAGGTCATCAATCCGTTCTTTCCCGGTTTTGGAAGCGATGGCCGAAGCCACCCCAAAAGCCGCCAGGTTTGAAAATATATAAACCAGTACAAAATAAATAACGGCTGACCGGCCTGCAATTGAATTGGCACTGATGCCCAACAGGATGAAACCTACCTGTGCTATGGAAGAAAAAGCAAGAAAACGTTTTAGGTTTTGCTGGCGTAAAGCGAACAGGTTGCCGATTATCATGGTTGCGATTGATAAAATCATCAGCATATTGTACCATAATCCCAACAGGGGTTGAAATACCTGGTAAAGGGTTGCCATGAATATGAATGCAACTGCCCCCTTTGAAATGACAGATAAAAATGCCGTAACGGCAAATGGCGACCCTTCATATACATCTGCTGTCCATAAATGAAACGGTACTACTGATAATTTAAATGCAAATGCGGCAAAAAGGAAAATGAACGCCAGTATCATTAACGGGCTGCTGTTAACCAATGCCGGCATTTCTGCAAACTGGATGCTGCCTGTTGCTCCATAGATGAGTGATATGCCAAACAGCATAATACCGGATGAAAATGCAGATGACAGGATCATTTTCATGGATGCCTCAGAAGATTGTTTTTTATCGAGGTCGAAATTGGCCATGGCAGCCACAGGGATGGTAGCCAGTTCAAGCGAAAGATAAAATATGAGCAGGTTTCCGCTTGAAATCATAAAACTCATACCCAGTACTGCGGATAGCATCAAAATGAAAAATTCGTGCAGGTGACCGGTTTTCCTGAACCAGTCTGAAAACAACAATGATATGATGTAAACACCCAGGTTTAATATGTTCTTCTGCAATATCACCAGGGAGCCGGATACATACATACCATCGAACAATACACCCGGTTTGTTTAAAAAAAAACCTGATATAAAATTAACCAGCAATAATGCCTGAATAAGCGCCAACAGGTTTTCCTGTTTCATCCTGCCTGCTAACTTTATAAAAAGCAGGATGAATATGATGACTGTTATCATCAGTTCAGGTTTCATTATTATCAGAAAGTCATTCATCATAAGTCGTTCCTTTTAACTTCTTCTATGCTTCTCCGTTATTTACCGGCAACCTTGTTCATTATTTCTCCGGTTGCAGTATCCAGCAGGTTATTGAGCCAGAACGGTGCCACGCCTATTGCAATGATCCCGATTAACAGAATGATGGCTGCCAGCTTTTCATTCCAGGAAGCATCAGACATGTGCTCATATCCTGCTTTCAGCGGCCCCATAGCTACTTTTCCTATAGCCCGTAAAATGTATACTGCTGTTACAACAATCGACATACAGGCTGCCACTGTTGCCATACGATGGAAGATATCCGCATGCTCCCATGAGCCTACAAATACAGTCATCTCTGCCACAAAACCACTCAACCCCGGAAGCCCGAGGGAACATAGCCCCACAATGAACAGCACGGTTGAAATGAAAGGCATCACTTTCAGTAATCCCCCCATATCATTCACTTCCCTGGTATGTGTACGTTCATAGATCATTCCTATAACCGCAAAGAATAACGCTGTCATCAGCCCGTGGCTTATCATCTGCATCACGGCACCGGTAATGGCGGTTTTTGTAAGCATGCCGATACCCAGCAACACAAAACCGCAATGGCTTACCGATGAATAAGCGTTAATATATTTCAGGTCTTTCTGCATCATAGTAGCGAATGCCCCGTATAATACGGCGATGGCCGAAAGCACTATGATGATATTGGCATATTCATGCGCTCCTTCCGGCAACAGGAACGTTGCTACCCGCAAACAGCCATATCCGCCCAGTTTCATGGAAATGCCGGCCAGGAACATAGAACCGGCTGTTGGTGCAGATGAGTGTCCATCCGGTACCCAGGTATGAAAAGGGAACAAGGCGCCGAATATGCCGAACCCCACAAACAATAATGGAAAACAGATTTTCTGAACATCTGCGGGAATATGCTGCTGCGACAACTTCACCAGGTCGAAACTGTGGATGTTTCCGGAGAAATATATTCCAAGCATTCCTACAAGAACCAGCGCAGAGCCTCCCATCAGCATCAAGGCCAGTTTGTTGGCCGCATATTCTTTTTTACCGCTGCCCCAAATGCCAATCAGCAGGTATTTAGGTATCACAGCTATTTCAAGGAAAAAGAAGAGAATGAAAAGGTCGAGCGAAATAAAAAAACCATAAGCACCCATACTTAGCAGGATAAGCAGAAAATAAAACTCTTTCGTCATCTTGCTTATATTCCAGGAAACCAATACACCGGCAATAACAACAAAGGCTGTCAGCAATATCATAGAAACAGAAATGCCGTCAACACCCAGGTGAAAAGAGATGTTCCAGGCCGGGAACCAGTTATACTGTTTTTCAAAAAATATAGCGGCAGTATTACCGGCTGCTTTTTCCTCATTAAAGAAATAGAGGAGCATTACTGCCAGGATGAGCTGAAGCGCTGAACCGGCCAAAGCAACCACCCGTACCTGGTTGGCGCTCCTTGCCAGTAAAATGGCAACGGCAGTTAGTAAAGGCAATAATATGAGTGAAATGAGGTTCATCTATTAAATTATTTTTTCTATCCGGTAATCATTTCATGCCATGCATTTGCCCGCAATTATGATTTCCATACGTATATGAACAAAATCGCCAGCATCAGCACTGCCGCTAAAAAGTAAATGGCATACTGCTGTACTTTTCCCGACTGAAAAACTTTTATTTTTTCAGAAATTGACTGGGTTACATTTCCAGTTGCATTCACCGTTCCATCAACAATATTCCTGTCAAACCATGCTGCAGTATTTCCCAGCAGGTTGAAGATGATTTTCCTGGTAATAAATATGTATATCTCGTCAATATAAAATTTATGAAGCGCCAATTTGTAAAAACTTTTCAGGGACTGAGCCAGTTTTTCAGGCCTTTCATTTTGCTTCTTATACATCCAATAAGCGATGGCGATTCCTGAAAAACCCAATAAAACCGGTGCTATGGAAAACAGCAGGTGAAACCCTGATTCCAGCTTTTTTCCATCGCTGCTCACAAATTGGCCGAACGGTATAAACCCGGCGAAAGCAGCACCAAGGGCCAGCAACAGCAATGGCATCATCATGGCAAAACCTCCTTCACCGTGATGTTCTCCATGCGGATGATATGCCTTATTCCAGAAAATGCTGAAGTATAACCTGAACATATAAAATG
This sequence comes from uncultured Chitinophagaceae bacterium, assembly GCA_937996595.1. Classification (GTDB taxonomy): domain Bacteria; phylum Bacteroidota; class Bacteroidia; order Chitinophagales; family Chitinophagaceae; genus Ferruginibacter. The sequence goes on along the minus strand of CALKVC010000092.1, from coordinate 809 downwards.
CCGTTAACCCGGATGTAGCCAGGGCAATCCAGTAAATAACAGGGTTTCTTTCGTATGCGGCAAGCAATATCTCTTCCTTACTGAAAAATCCTGACAGGAGCGGAAATCCTGCAATAGCCAGGCACGCAATCAAAAAAGTAATATGAGTGATGGGTAAATATTTCCGTAACCCGCCCATATCTTTCATCTCATTGCTATGTACAAAATGAATGACGGCTCCGGCACCCAGGAATAACAACGCTTTGAACATGGCATGTGTAAACAGGTGGAACATGGATGCAGTATAACCCAGGCCGGCTTCTCCACCGTAACCGGAAACACCCAGGGCAAACATCATAAAGCCTATCTGCGACATAGTAGAATAGGCCAGCACCCTTTTGATATCAGTTTGAGTACAGGCTATGATGGCTGCTATCAATGCCGATAATGCACCCACATAACCAATCATTTCCAACACAGCCGGAGCTGAGATGGCATAAACGGGGAATAACCGGGCCACCAAAAATACACCTGCAACAACCATTGTGGCCGCGTGTATCAGGGCAGATACCGGGGTTGGGCCTTCCATCGCATCCGGTAACCAAATATGCAGGGGAAACATGGCGCTTTTTCCGGCGCCACCGATAAATACGAGTGATAAGCCCCAGGTTAATGCGCTGACTCCCAAAAATGAAGTGGTTGTTGCCGAATTCAATCCGCCTGATTCCGGAGTTGTGAGCACTGATATGATGGTATTGAAATCGAGTGACTGCACATGAAAGGAAAGCACGAGTATGCCGATCAGGAAACCCAGGTCGGCAAAACGGGTA
>CALKVC010000091.1 GCA_937996595.1 uncultured Chitinophagaceae bacterium | reverse complement strand
AAATATTGAAAATATAGGGCTGGAACAGCTTGGTATTAAAACAGACAAAGGCAAGATCATAGTTGATGCAAACCAGCAAACAAATGTACCGGGCATATATGCTATTGGTGATTGTACACCGGGCCAGGCACTGGCACATGTTGCCAGCAAGGAAGGAATCAATGCTGCCGAACACCTGAGCGGGCACAAACCAGAAGCGCTTGATTACAATAATATACCCGGTTGCACCTACTGCAGCCCGGAAATAGCTTCTGTTGGCTATACCGAAAAAGCGGCTAAGGATGCCGGCTATGATATAAAAGTTGGTAAGTTCCCTTTTATGGCCAGTGGAAAAGCAAGCGCCGCCGGTGCAACCGAAGGTTTTGTAAAAGTGATTTTTGATGCAAAATACGGTGAGTTCCTGGGTTGCCATATGATAGGCATGAATGTAACAGAAATGATTGCAGAAGCCGTTGTAGCCCGTAAACTGGAAACAACCGCCCACGAAATTCTGAATGCCGTTCACCCGCACCCCACTATGAGCGAAGGGTTGAAAGAAGCTACGGCGGTTGCCTATGGCGAAGCCATTGATGTGTAAGATTTTAAAAAAGACTTTTCACAGGGCCATGCTGAAACATGGCCTTTTTTTATTCATCTATCCGGTACCTTTTCCATATCATTTAAATCAGCTGAAGCGCGGTTCTGATTGATGAATCCCGGCATCAGTATAAGGCAATAAATGTAATGAAATGCCGTTCCTTGCTGGTTCACACTTGATTGGGCTGTTTCATGCCAAGTAACCATTGAATTAATGTTAAATTTGCATACAGATTGCAAACATCCATTTCAATCCTTTGCCGACAGTTAAAACGGAACCAAGATGAAAAAACTGATCAATTTAGCGCTCACAGGCATCATTTCAATCACTTCTTTTTGCCAGAACCATGATATTAAGGGAAAAATTGTCAATCAACAATCAGTTCCCATACCAAATGCAACCATTTTCTTACTGAATACCAATAGGGGTTCCGTAACAGATGCCCAGGGCAACTTCAGTTTCAAAAACCTGCCCGCGGGAAAATACCAGGCCGCCATATCCTCCATCGGTTATGCAACACTTAACCAGGAACTTGAAACAGGTAAACTACCTGCTAACGGTTTCCGGTTCATGTTAACGGAAGCCACGAGGGCCCTGGAAGCAGTGCTGGTAAGTGCAGAAAAAAAAGATGCATTCCTGCAACAGGTACCGGTTAGCATTACAGCCATCTCATCAAAAAAAATAAAGGAATTCCGCTTATGGAACAGCAGGGACATTACAGCCATTGTTCCAAACTTGTATTCAGCTTCTTCCGGTGATGACCGCAACGTTACCGGCATCAGGGGAATTGCCACCACTTCATACGACCCGGCGGTAGCCACTTACATTGACGGTGTTAACCAGTTTAGCCTGGATACATATATCGCACAGTTATCGGATATTGAACGTATTGAAGTACTACGGGGGCCCCAGGGCACTTTGTATGGAAGGAATGCGATGGGTGGCGTAATCAATATCATCAGTAAACAACCGGGCAACAAACTGAACGGCTTTGCAGAACTAAGCGCCGGTAATTACGGCCAGCAACGTTACAGTGCCGGTATCAGGATGCCATTGATAAAAAACAAGTTATTCATGGGTATTTCGGGGGTTTTTGACCAACGCGACGGATATTATACAAATGCATTCAATAACAGGTCATTTGATGACAGGAACAGCCTGATGGGCAACTACTACATCAAATTCACCCCCTGTTCAAAGTGGTCGCTTTCATTGAATATAAAACATATACAGAACAGGAACGATGGTGCATTCCCGTTAGTAAATGGGGTTGAAGATGCATTCAGCAACCCGTATGTGCTTAACCAGGATGCTGTTGCCCGGATGATAGACAACAGTTTCAATAGTTCATTATCGGTAAATTTTGCCGGGAAAAAATTCAATTTCAGCTCTCAAACCGCTTACCAGGATAATTACAGGTATTATGAAAAGCCACTGGATGGTGATTTTTCGCCCATTGACGGCGTTACCATCATCAATAATTTTGGCGATAAATGGAATAAAGTAAAAGTGCTTACCCAGGAAATAAAATTCAGTAACCCGGCTGCTTCCACTTCAAAACTGAAATGGACAGCAGGCACTTATCTATTTCACCAGGACAA
>CALKVC010000090.1 GCA_937996595.1 uncultured Chitinophagaceae bacterium | reverse complement strand
GAAAACACCTTCTTTAAGATCGAATGCCGGCTTTTTGTAATAAATGTCGCTGTACATCGTCTTGAATTTCAAGGTTGCATACGGAATAACATAATTAGCAAACATGAATGTTATATATGATAGCAGCAATGCAAAAACAATCAGCGGCCGCATAAACCTCAGCAGGGAAATACCGGAAGATTTGATAGCTACCAGTTCAAAGCTCTCGCCCAGATTTCCAAATGTCATGATGGAAGAAATGAGAATGGCTATGGGCATGGCCAGCGTTAGCAATGAAGCGCTGGCATACCATAGGAATTGAAGGATGGTAATGAAATCAAGCCCCTTGCCAACCAGGTCATCAATATATTTCCAGAGGATCTGCATCATCAGCACAAAAAAGGCAATAAAGAAAGTAATAATAAATGGCCCGATGAAGGATTTGAAAATGAGTATGTCTAATTTTTTTACCATGCCGGTTCAATAAAATGCCATATTGCACAAAATGATTAATTTTCAACATGACTGCTACAACAAAAATAGTTCTTTCTGATAAGGAACTTTCCATTGTTAAGGATCCCGGCTATATTTTAACCAAACATGCCATTACTGAAAAAGTATATAATCTGTTTGGCGGGATGGTGCCCGTTATTTCATCAGCTGTTAACATATATGGGGTAGTATTGCCGGCTGAAGTAGCCGCATCCCAGCCTAAAATCTTTAAAGGTGAAAACTACAGGCAGTTGCCTTATATCATGCTGGATTATCCGCGATGTTTTAGCGGGGAAGATATTTTTGCTATCAGGACCATGTTCTGGTGGGGAAATTTTTTCAGCATCACCTTACATCTTGCCGGTAAATACAAAACCATTTTGGAAGAAAAGCTATTGGAAAACCTGCATCTGCAGCCGGAAGGTTTTTTTGTTTGTATTCATACAGAGCAGTGGCAACATCATTTTGAAGAAGATAATTACCAGCCTGCCAGGCATTTTACCGCTGAACAATTGAAATCATTATGGAAAAACAGCAGCTTCATAAAACTGGCATTGCCATACAGCTTAGATGGCTGGAACAATTCATCATCATTATTGGAAGAAGGGTATAAGCGAATAGCCGGAATACTGGCTTAACTTCCAAGCCGGTGAAACAACTCTTTAACCTGGTATTCCCAAAGCTGGCTCTGGTCTTTGATGTCTTTTTTATCGGCAAAGTCGGTTACAACAAGAATCGTTTGATTGGTAACTTCCGATTTATCTATCCTGAATTCAAAAAATTCATCTTTACCTGAATGCGTCCAGTGAAACCTGATGAATTTGTCAAGTTCTTTCTCAACAACATCGGCGTATTCTTCGGTTCCATTCCATGAAAAACTGAAAACACCGTCACGTTCATCTACATTGTCGGCAAACCATTCCTGTAAGCCTGCCGGGGTACTTAAGAATTCATATAAAATGCCTGGAGAGCATCTAACCGGGTACTCGAGTGTATATAAAACTTTCTTACTCATTATTCTTTTTTAAAAATCCTTGAACCATGCAATAATAATGAAATAATTAACCTGACAAAACTTTTGATTGATTATTTTAGGATTTGTGCCATTTATTTTCCATAATGCGTAACACAATCACAACGGCAATAAAATACCGGTAAATTATTTTTTTGGGCACATATTAAAATGGCATAAATTACGTTATACAAATTAACATTTCTTAAACACTTAAAAAATGGACCTAATATTTTGAAACTAAACCACTAAAACAAACCGATTATGAGTATGCGTCAGCTGAAAATAACGAAATCCATTACCAACCGGGAGAGCCAGAGCCTGGAGAAATACCTCCAGGAAATTGGAAGGGTTGAACTCATTTCACCGGAAGAAGAGGTAAAACTGGCCGAAAGGATACGAAAAGGCGACCAGGCTGCCCTGGAAAAACTGACCAAAGCAAACCTTCGCTTTGTGGTTTCTGTTGCCAAACAATACCAGAACCAGGGTTTAACCTTACCCGACCTTATTAATGAAGGTAATCTCGGGTTAATAAAAGCAGCACAGCGTTTTGATGAAACCAGGGGATTTAAGTTCATTTCTTATGCGGTTTGGTGGATCAGGCAAAGCATATTGCAGGCACTGGCCGAACAATCACGTATTGTAAGGCTGCCTTTAAATAAGGTTGGTTTAACAAACAGGATAAGCAAAGCTTATTCGCAGCTTGAACAGGAGTTTGAAAGAGAGCCAACACCGGAAGAATTAGCTTATTTGCTGGATATTGATCCCGATGAAGTTGCTGCCACCCTGGGCATTGCTGCAAGGCATGTGAGTATGGACCAGCCACTATTTGACGGGGAAGAAGGAACACTGATAGATGTTCTGATTAATCAGAATGCAACCAGTACAGATAACAACCTGGCAGTAAATGCTTCTTTACAAACAGAAATTGAACGTTCTCTTAGCACCTTAACAGAAAGGCAAAAAGAAGTAATCTGTTATTTTTTTGGGCTGGGCATAGACCATCCGTTAAGCCTGGAAGATATCGGTGAAAGGTTTAACCTAACCCGTGAAAGGGTAAGGCAGATTAAAGACAAAGCCATTACCAAACTCAGGTGCACCACGCGCAGCCAGCAACTTAGGGGTTTCCTGGGAACGTAAGAATTTATTAATAACATTTCATACTAAGATGGGATAGCCTATGCAATCCCTTTTTTGTTTCTCTATAATTAATTAATGCCAGAAAAAAGCCCTGTCAATTGTTGACAGGGCTAACAAATTATATAAACTGAATTATTTTTTAATAACAGAAATTACTTTTGATTCAGAACCGGCAATAACCCTTACCTGGTAAGTGCCAGATGCCATGGAAGCCATATTTAGTTTCACTACATTTAATCCGGTTTTTCCGGCAATTGCTTGTTTTATCAATTCCTTACCAGCAGCATCTGTAAGCAGGATACTTATGTTTTCATCTGCTACCAGGTCAATATTCACATTTCCGGTTGAAATAACCGGGTTAGGGAACACATTCGCTGAAAACTGTTTTCCATCAAGCCTGATTGATTTGATTTCGGTATAAGCAAACTTGCTGTCTTTGTCAACCTGCTTTATCCTGTAATACAAAATATCAGCCCTTAAAGATTTTACATTAAAATCAGTGAATTCATAAGCATTGGAAATGTTACCTGCAATAATCGGTTTAACTGCCACATCTGCAATTTTTACAAAATCCCTTCCATTGAAACTACGCTCAATTTCATAGAAGTCGGTTACGGCAGATTCATTTTCCACTTTCCAGTTAAGCACAGCATTGGCATCTTTTTTAATGGCTGTAAATCCGGTGAATTTTACAGGAATTGGCACATTGCCTAACGGTAACAGGTGGGTGGATCCAACAATATTGAAGCCGGGCCCGTAAAACTGGTCGTTTGCACCCGGGTCTATGAAGTTGGCACTGCCATCTACTACTCCAAAAACAGTTTCAAAATTCGGGTCGTTCAGGTCGCTGGCCATTTCAAAATTCCCAACACCGGCACCTATCAGGTTCAGGCGGCATATTTCATATTCTGTTCCCGGATCGTATGAAAAACTGGCTATAGTTGATGTGTTATGAACAAACCTAACATAGGTGTATGCACCGGATACATAATCAGACCTTCTTTGTATATTGATACCGGGAAATTGAGCACCGTTTACAAGGTTTGAAATGGAAAAAACGGGGGTACTGGCCGTATTATACCTGAAACAGAATTCCATATAGGCAATGGAAGTAGTTAAAGTTGCGGAAGGCTTCATCTTAAATACCAGCGTGTTGCCTGTATTGGTGAAAGTTCCCTGGAAATACTGACTATAACCAGAAGTTATAATCATCAGGCTGAAAGCTAAGAAAACAGATAATTTTTTCATCTTGTATTGTTTAGAAAGCAGGTTGTGAAATGGTATTGATGCTTGCCCCGAGGATGTTGATTAGTTTTAAATAATCATTATTTGCTGCACTTAAACCGGTCATTTTTACGGTTCCATCCATATTCAGGTCTTGCTTAGAGTACGTATTCGGTATTGAGTTGGTACTGGAACCGAGGGTATTCAGCAATTGCAGGTAGTCGTTGTTTGAAGCGGCCAGGCCGGTCATTTTAACGGTATTGTCATTATTGGCGTTTCCCCCCCACATACCGAAAATATTTGTATTTAATGTTGCCATCGGGTTATTGGGAACTGCACCGGCAAACGCTTTTGATAAGTTGTCAGTGAAATTATAAGCAGTTGTACTTGTTTTTAAAAGGGCAAAATTATTTAATGACCTTACTGCCAGGTGGTTTCGGTGCCTGATGGAAATAAAGTAGTTACCGGCAGCATTTCCAGCCATATTCAGGGCTGATGTTCCATCTGTATCAACAATGTCACCGTCCCTTTGAAGCAAAGCTGCCAGGCTGCTTAATACGGTACCGGTAGTACCATCATGCAATTGAACAAATACCCAGTCTACAATGGCATCGTTTGAAGCCGGAGCCAGGGAGCCTACAATATTTCCGGTAGATGTTTCGCCGCCACCACTTCCCGTATGGGTATATCCGGTTGCACCTGTATATGGTTCTGTAAGTGGGATCAGGTTTAGTGTTCTCAGTGCATCCGTCATGAACCCGGTGCCGCTGTTATAATTTCCCTGTAAGAAAATTTTTGGAGAAACCAGTAATGGCGACAATACCGGCCTGGTTCCAATGGCAAATGCACCAAGTTCTGTGATTCCTGAACGGGTGTAGCTGTAAGGATTAGTGCCGGATGCTGCACCTGTCTGACTGTTCAGCAGGTCCCATCCAACATTGGGTGCAGGTGAAGTGATGTAATAAGAAATTCCTGCCTTGTTCCTGTTAAAGCCCGATAATTCATCAGTTCCGTTCCAGCTTGCAGTAATGGAAAGATTACTCCCCCCAATTACTGCTTCTGTGATATCCCAACTGGCGTCTACCACTTCTTTTGTGAATGCAGCGCCAGTCATTCCATTTGTGAATGCATTTGCAAGTGAACGCACCCCAATATTATCAGAAGTACCGGTGTTAACAATACTAACTGGGTTGTAGGTTAATGCAGAATTTCCAACTGGGAATGTAAAACCGGGGCCGGCACCTAATGCATTTTTAACCAGCTTACCGGAACTATTGGTTACTATAAATTTGTTGTTTGCCGGTGTAGTAATCGTAGCAGCGGCCTCCAATGTAAGGTCATTTGTTCCTAAAATAATGTTACCGTTTGTAAAAGTCATGTTACTGCCAATTCTGGCTGGGCTGGTAAGGGTTGCATTGGAAACGTTATCAATTTCCAGGTTGGGAATAATGGCATTATTCATATCCACATTCTGGTTACTGCTGCCTTTAAGCAGAACCTTGCCTGCACCCAGTATATCAACATTGCTGGTAAGGTCGCCCTGTACGGTAACTGTGGCACCAGATTCAATCGTGAACTGTGCACCATTGATATACAGTTGAGCCTGGCTATTTACAGTAATCAGTAAAAAACAGGCAAATGCCAGCATCTTAAATAAATTTCTTGTCATACAACCTGAAATTGAATATTTTAAAAAAATAATTCCAGCCACTAATATACTATTACTAAACATGTTAAAGAAAAACTGTTTAGTGTTTGGTAGCGCTGATTGAGTTATTGGATTTTAATATCTATATAATGTGTTAAAGATAAAAAAACTATTTGGAAAAAATACTACTAAAGCAATGATTTTTAATTTGTATATTAAAATATTGCTATGTGTTTATTTTATGATGGTAACTTAAAATGAAATTTTTAATAATCCTGTTTTTTACCCGAAATTTGCCCATTACGTAAACCTGTTTACATGTCAATAGAAATAAAAGTGCCAGCAGTGGGAGAAAGCATCAGCGAAGTAACCCTGGTAAAATGGCTGAAAAAGGATGGGGAATGGACAGAGAGAGATGAAGTTATAGCCGAACTGGAAAGTGAAAAAGCCACTTTTGAAATAAATGCAGAAAAGGCCGGATTGGTAAAACAGGTTGCCAAAGAAGGCGATACGCTGGCAATTGGTGATGTGGTTGGTTCAATTGATACGGATGCCAAAGCCCCCGAAAAAACAGTTAGCAAAGAAGTGGAAAAAGATACTGCAGATGTTATAAAAGAAAAGGCCTCTTTGCCAGCTACGGAAGTAAAAGCTACCCCAGTTGCTGCCGCAATCATAGCTGATAAGCATATCGACAGCAGTAAGATTACCGCATCAGGAACTAATGGAAAAATAGTTAAGCAGGATGTGCTGGAGGCGCTGAATAATCCCGGCAGATTACCGGGAGCTGCGCTATTCAGCCGCTCCGAAAGGCCGGAAAAGATGAGCAACCTGCGTAAAACAGTCAGCCGCAGGCTGGTGGAAGCAAAAAACACAACGGCCATGCTCACCACTTTCAATGAAGTGGATATGAGTGCAATCATGGAAATCAGGAAAAAATTCAAAGACAAATTCAGGGAACAGCATGCAGTAAACCTTGGTTTCATGAGTTTTTTCACCAAGGCATGTTGTTATGCGCTTCAGAAATACCCGTCGGTAAATGCTTATATTGACGGCGACCAGATCATATTTCATGATTATTGTGACATATCCATTGCCGTTAGTGCACCAAAAGGACTGGTGGTTCCGGTAATACGGAATGCCGAAAGCCTTGGTATGGCTTGTTTGGAAGCCGCTGTACTGGACCTGGCTACCAAGGCTAAGAATAACAAACTTACCATGGAGGAAATGACCGGAGGAACCTTCACCATAACCAACGGGGGCGTATTCGGTTCCATGATGAGCACACCAATCATCAATATTCCGCAAAGCGCCATCCTCGGCATGCATAATATTGTAGAACGCCCGGTTGCGGTAAACGGTCAGGTTGTTATAAGGCCAATGATGTATGTAGCACTCAGCTACGACCATCGTATTATTGACGGAAGGGAATCGGTAGGTTTCCTGGTAACCGTAAAAGAAATGCTGGAAAATCCGGCTTTGCTGCTTTTTGGAAAAGACCCGGTAACGGCATTGCTTGAATTATAATTTCAGGCAGGCAGCAAGGCAATCTGCATCATGGGCAAATTTCATTCCTATATAGCATCTGCGGCAAAATTGATCGGCAGTTACAAAGCCGGCAAGCCTTTTTCCCTGCATGCCAGGGAATTCTTTTCATCAGACAGGAAGTACGGGTCCAGGGACAGGAAGGCCATCAGTTCCCTCTGTTATGCTTATTTCAGATTGGGAAAAGCCTGTGAAGACCTGCCGGTAGCAGACAGGATTTGCTTCGGGTTATTCCTTAGTGAAAACAAAAAAAATGAACTGCTGCATTTTTTTCATCCGACCCTGGATGATAAAGCAGCATGGGGACTGCAGGAAAAAATGGGATTACTCAACATTCGTTTTGAAGAAGTATTCCCGTATACAGGTTTTTTATCTCAACAACTGGATGCCAGCCAGTACATCAGTTCTTTCTTCAGCCAACCTAAATTGTTTATACGCACCAGGCCAGGCAGGAAACAGCAGGTTATGGATAAATTGAGCCGGGCAACCATTATTTACAAATGTATAGGGGAAGACTGCCTGGAAATTGACAACAGTGTTTCAGTTGATAAGATAGTGACCATTAACAAAGAGGCTGTTATACAGGATGCCAATTCACAGCATGTGCTTGATTTTTTGCAGGATTTTCCGGCAATGGGGGAAGCTGATAGGAAAGTGACCGCATGGGACTGCTGTGCAGCCAGCGGGGGAAAATCAATCCTTTTGTTCGACAGGCTGAATGGCCATGTACAACTAACGGTAAGCGATATACGGGAAAATATACTGGTAAATCTCAGGAATCGCCTCGGTCAGGCCGGCATTAACATCAACAGGTGTTTCAGCGCAAACCTCTCTGTTTCCTCCGGTCTGAAGCAGGCCGAAAAATTCAATATCATCATTTGCGATGTACCATGTTCCGGCAGCGGTACATGGAGCCGTACGCCGGAACAGCTTTGTTATTTTGATGCGGGGAAAATAAGTCATTACCAATCGTTGCAGCAGCAGGTGGTTTCAAATACGGTGCATCACCTGCAGCAGGGCGGTTTATTCTTTTATATCACCTGTTCCGTGTTCAGCGATGAGAATGAACAGGTAATTTCGTTTATGCTTAACCGTTTTCCATTTCTCGAACTAATGAAGTCAGGCTACCTGCCGGGGTATGGAATGGCAGCGGATACAATGTATGTGGCGGTATTAAGAAAAAATGGCCAGCCTGGTTAATAGGCCGGCATTGATATTTTGCCGGGGGAGAAAATTGATTAATCATGTACTACTTTAATGGTACCCATTTTCCTTCCATCAGCATACACGGTAATAAAGTAAATTCCCCTGCTGAACCTGCTCATATTTACTTCCGTTAACTGTATGCCCGGCTTCTGTTGATAATATGATGCATAAACTTTCTGCCCCAGTGCATTGCGGATAATGATATTTATGTCTGCCGGAGTTAGCCTGGTTACGGATATTTGAAGGTTTTCCTGCACCGGGTTAGGGCTTATTCTGATAGCATTTTCCTGGATATTGGTACAGGTCTGCAGATGGTCTGTCATCATGGAATCAAGATAATAGGAAGTGTCTGTGGCAATATTCATTTTCAGCCTGTATTTGATGGTTCCTGCCGGCAGTAAGGAAAGGTTATCTTCATATACAAAATCATGTTTGCCAAAAGCCTGTGTGTTCTGCAAACTGGTTAATAAAGTATAACCGGTTTCTGAAGCCAGCTTACGTTCTATATCTATGGTCATCGATGGGTCTGTTTTTACCGAAAACTGCAGGTTTGTTTTGCAGCCGGTGATGGAAGCCTGTCCCTGGTAAAGTTGTTTCTGAAGCATCACAAAGGCTTTTTTGGCATCCGGGATGCCATAACCAACCCGGTCATTGGGAGCAGATGTATTATCAGATGCCGTTTGCAGGGTTTGGATGATGCCCATATTGCTTATTTCCGGAAAGGCCTGCCACAGACAGGTTGCAATACCTGCCATATTGGGGCAAGCAAATGAAGTTCCAAAACCGTATGCGGGCAAACCGGTTGAAGTATTCGCTATAATGGCAAACGCACCAACTGCCGAAACAGCAGGTTTTACCTGGCCATCGCTGCTTGGTCCATAGCTGCTAAACGAAGCAACATTACCCAGTGTATCAATAGCGCCTACTGATAATACACTGTCGGCATCAGATGGTGTGATGAGGTAATGCCAGCTGTTATTCCCTTCATTCCCTGCTGCAATCACCATCAGCATCCCTTTTTTGGCTGCAAAGTCTGCTGCCCGGGCACTGATTGATGTATTGCCATCCATATCTGCATATGAATAATTGAAAACGGGGTTACTGAAATCATAATAACCAAGCGATACCGAGCAAATATCTACACCCAGGCTGTCGGCCCTTTCCGCAGCAGCAGCAAAATTTTGTTCTTCTACCGGGTATTCGCTGGATACATCTTCAGTGCGGTATAAATAAAAAGAAGTATTGGGCGCTGTTCCAACAAATACGCCCGGCATATTTGCCGCAATCGTACTCAGGCATTGCATGCCGTGAGAATTATCTTCATCCACGCCGGGTTCATTGGCTACAAAATCCCAGGTACCCAGCACCCGGTTGTTATGCCTCATACTGTCAAATGTTGGCAGGCTCTGGTAATGGAAAAATCCGGCGTCCATAACTGCCATCTGCATGCCTTCGCCCCTGAAACCATGATTATGCAGAAAATCGCCCTGGTGTATTTTCACCTGGCCATTCGATTTGCCATAATCATAATAACCGGTTACGTTTTCAGCTGAAGGGAAAAAAGGCTCCATATTATCCGTTGTGGAATCCTGTTGTTTCCTGGTTGGCATTTCAAAACCGGGATCCAGCCTGGCGCCGGCCGGTAAGGCACTGATAACGAACGGGAATGAATTTATTTTTGCCAGGGCAGCGGCATCGGTGGTTTTGATGGCAACCTGGTTAAGCCATTTTGAAACGTTCAGGATGGTAACGTTACCGGATAAACGAATACTGTCAATGTACGACGGCGTAACCGGAAGGTCACTGCTGTCTATGGCTACATTATATTTTACCCGGCGTTCTATCGCCCGCTGAGAAAGGTATTGGCCGGGGGATGAGATGGAAAAGGGGCTTGAGCCTTTATCCCTGAATTTTATAATATACCGGCTGAATTGCGCATGTACCGGCATGTTGATAACTGCCACAAGAAATAACAGGAGTACGTTTTTTTGCATGTTTTCTATTGGTATTTATTACGCTTATAAGAAACGGTTTGCTGCTGTTTGGGTTTAGTTTGTATCATAAGCCCATTTAACCAGTGTTGCGCCCCAGGTAAACCCGCCACCAAAAGCGGCCAGTATAATATTATCTCCCTTTTTTAATTTGTTTTCCCATTCCCAAAGGCATAGCGGAATAGTGCCTGCTGTGGTATTTCCATACTTTTGTATGTTGATCATCACTTTTTCTGTTGGCAGCCCCATGCGGCTGGCCGTGGCATCAATGATACGCAGGTTTGCCTGGTGCGGAACCAGCCAGGCCACATCATCAGCCGTTAAATGGTTGCGTTGCATCAGGTCATAACTGATATCTGCCATCCCTTTTACGGCAAATTTGAAAACGGCCTGTCCTTCCTGGTACAGGAAATGTTCTTTTGCAAGAACGGTTTCAATGGTTGAAGGCTTTACCGAACCGCCGGCTTTCATATGTAAATGTTTACGGCCACTTCCGTCACTCTTTAACAGGCTGTCCATGATTCCGTTGCCTTCTTCATTCTTTTCCAGTAACACAGCACCGGCCCCGTCACCAAATATGATACAGGTTGTACGGTCGCTGTAATCAAGAATGCTGCTCATTTTATCTACCCCAACAACAATCACTTTTTTATATCGGCCGCTTTCTATCAATGAAGCTCCGGTAGTTAAGGCAAATAAGAAACCGGAACAGGCGGCTCCAATGTCAAAACTAAAGGCATTGCCGATGCCAACCTTATCAGCTATGATATTGGCTGTTGCAGGAAAAAACATATCAGGCGTAACGGTGGCACAAATCACACAATCTATTTCACTGGGGTCTATTTTCTTTTTACGAATCAGGTCTTTAACCGCTTCGGCACCCATATCGCTGCTTCCCAGCCCTTCACCTTTTAATACTCTTCTTTCCTTTATGCCGGTTCGGGTTACAATCCATTCATCTGTTGTATCAACCATGGTTTCCAGCATTTGGTTGGTTAGAATATAATCAGGTACATAACCACCAACTGCTGTAATGGCAACATGTGTTTTTTGCATGTAAGAATAATTTGAATTTAGTTGTATAAAACGATGGTAAAATTAACGGAAAAACCATTTACACTATTTTTAAGGTTTAAGCTGGTAAATTATCCTTATTTTTGGATTTGTCATAACTGGAAATTATGTATGCTTATCTGCAGGGGAAATTCACGTTTAAAAGTCCGGCACAGGTATATGTAGACATACAGGGTGTTGGATATGAAGTGAACATAAGCCTGCATACCTATACAGACATACAGGATAAAGCAGAGGGAAAACTGTATATCCATATGCAGGTGAAGGAAGACGCCCATACATTATTCGGCTTTTCAGGCAAGGATGAAAAAGATATGTTTCTCCTGTTAATAAGCGTTTCCGGAGTTGGTGCAGCTACTGCCCGTATGATGTTGTCTTCTTTGAGGCCCGATGAAATAAGTGCAGCCATTTTGCAAGGCAACGCCAGGCTGATGGAAAGCATCAAAGGGATAGGTAAAAAGACAGCAGAAAGGCTTGTACTTGAATTAAAAGACAAAGTGGCAAAACAACCGGCTTCAAGCAGCGCCGGTATTGCTGTTTTAAACAATACAATAGAGCAGGATGCGTTAACTGCATTGACTGCATTAGGTATATCCAGGATACAGGCTGAGCAATCTGTTAAAAAGGTTCTCCTAGCAGACCCCGGAATTGTACATTTGGAAACTTTAATTAAAAAAGCATTAAAAGCCATTTGAGAAAAAATCTACCTTAACTGATTTACCGGATGTTGCTCAACAGAAGTACAATTTTTATAATACTGCAGAACTGCTTTTTGGGTGTATTGCTATTATCAGGCAGTGTATCAATGGCTGCCGGATTTGATTTCGAAAGCATTGATTTTCAGCAATTTCAAGATACAACCATCATAAGGGGCAATGATAGCCTCCATTATCCGATTAGTGACCGGCGTGGAGATTATCTGTTTGGTGGACAAGGGAATACATATGATCTTAAAACACCATCCAATTTTAGTGATTCTGTAGTCTATGACCCCCTCACCAAAAGATATATCATTTACGAAAAGATAGGTAACAGGTACTACCGTACTCCCACAACCTATTCATTTAATGAGTTTTGGTCTCTAAGGAACAGGCAGGCAGAAAATGACTATTTCAGGCGCCGGGCCAATACAACCAGCATCCTTAACAGGGGAAAATTCATAAAACCCAAGCTTTCACTTACAGATAACCTGTTTAACCGATTATTCGGTACCGGGAAAATTGAAATAACGCCACAGGGAAATGTTGACATAACGGCCGGTTACCAGGGTCAAAAAATTGATAACCCCACATTACCTGAAAGGGCAAGAAAAAATGGCGGGCTCGATTTCAATATGAATGCCCAACTGAATGTTAACGCCAATATAGGTGATAAACTGAAATTTCCTATTAATTATAATACCCTTGCCAATTTTGATCTGGATAACCAATTGAAACTGGATTATACGGGTAAGGATGATGAAATACTGAAGCGTTTTGAAGCCGGAAATGTAAATTTTCCATCCAAAGGAACCCTGATACCCGGGGCCCAGCAATTATTTGGTTTAAAAACACAATTGCAGTTTGGGAAATTGTATATCACTACGGTGCTTGCCAATCAAAAATCGCAGCGCCAAAGTGTTAACCTCCAGGGAGGGGCTGCCGCACAGCCTTTTGAAATAAAAGCGGATGAATATGAAGAAAACAGGCATTTTTTGGCGGCACAATATTTCAGGAATAACTACAATAACCTGCTAAAAAACCTGCCTGCCGTAAGAAGTGAAGTGCAGATTTTACGGATGGAAGTCTGGGTGACCAATCGCAATGGAACTACCACGGAAACCAGGGATGTGGTAGGTTTGATGGACCTTGGAGAAGTGAATCCATTCCTTCAGCCACCATTTGTGAATGTACTTACATCTGCGGTTATTCCGTCAAACGGAACCAATGACCTGTACAGCAAAGTACTCAACCAGCCCGACTCGCGCAATCCGGCCATGATATTCAATAACCTGAGTAACCTGGGGCTCAGCCCGGTTCAGGATTTTGAAAAGACCTTTGCCCGTAAACTCGATTCTACCCAGTATTTCTATAACAGGGATGTGGGTACATTATCATTAAGCCAGCCTTTGCAGACAGATGAAGTTTTGGCCATAGCATACCAGTATTCTTATCGGGGAAAGATTTTCCAGGTAGGGGAATTTTCACAGGATATTCCACCAGATAGTTCTTCTGCCACCCAAAAAGTACTGTTCCTCAAGTTGCTCAAAGCCACTTCGCAGCGTACAAATCTTCCTATATGGGACCTGATGCTGAAAAACGTATACACCATCGGCTATGGAACATTGTCGCCGGCAGATTTTAAACTGGATGTGCTATACCAGGAGCCGGGGCTTGGCGCAAAGCGATATGCACCTTTTGGTGATAAGAACCAGGGCGCCCCAATCATTTCGCTGATAAACCTCGACAGGCTCAACAGCCAGAACGATCCGCAGCCCGACGGCGTTTTTGATTATGTGGAAGGGTATACGGTAAACTCACAATACAGCCGCGTGATCTTTCCGGTGCTGGAACCATTTGGCCGCGACCTGGCAGATGGTATTTACAACAACCCGGCAGACCCAAATATCAAAGACACATTATATTATGCCCTGTATGATTCCATCAAAGCTGTGGCACAACAGTTCCCAAACCTTAACCGCTTCGTATTAAAGGGAACAGCAAAAACATCCGGCTCTGCCGACATCAGCATCGGCTATAACATTCCCAAGGGGTCCGTTACCGTTAGTGCGGGCGGAAGAACCTTACAGGAAGGCATAGACTATGATATCAACTACGACCTGGGAACTATCAAGATAACCAACCAGGCCATTTTGAATGCAGGACTGCCGGTACAGGTAAATTTTGAGAACAATGCTTCATTTGGATTACAGCAACGCAATTACCTCGGGCTAAGGCTCGAATATATTGCCAAGAACACGGCAAAGGAACAGCTAACAGTGGGCGGTACCATTGTACGTTTAGGTGAAAGGCCATTCTTCACCAAGGTTAACTATAATGAAGACCCTATCCGTAATACCATGTACGGACTGGATGTAAATTACAGGAAAGACATACCAAGACTCACCAAGCTGCTTGATAAGCTGCCATTCTATTCAACCACGGCTCCCTCCACTATCAATGTGTATGCTGAAGGAGCATACCTTAAACCGGGCCATGCGCCACAGATTGGCAGGGGGCAGAACGGACTGATCTATATAGATGATTTTGAAGGCAGCAAGTCCGGTATCGACCTTCGTTTCCCGCTCATCAGCTGGAGCCTCGCCAGCACACCAAAAGGCGCTACTGACGTTAACGCACAACCGATTTTTCCCGAAGGGGCGCTTAATAACGACCTGAAGTATGGTATGAACAGGGCAAAGTTAGCCTGGTACCAGGTTGAGCAAACATTGCAGCAATACAAAGGTCCAAATAACCCCTTATCAAACAACGCAGCCGAACTGAGTGATCCGAGGGTGAGGCAGGTTTACCAGAAAGAGATTTTCCCGCAGCGTACAACTGGTTTTGGCGAAAGCCAGTTGGTTACCTTCGACCTGGCGTATTATCCCCGTGACAAAGGCCCGTACAACTACAATACTGATCCGGCAAATATTGATGCAAACGGAAAATTCATCAATCCGAAATCTAAATACGGTGGCCTGATGAGGAGTATCGACCAGACAGATTTTGAAACATCCAATATCGAGTTCATCGAATTCTGGGTGCAGGACCCCTTCATCCCAACACCGGGCAGAGAGAATATCGTAAATTCAAGTGGCGGTAAACTGTATTTTAACCTGGGAAATATTTCTGAAGACGTGTTAAAGGATGGCAGAAGGTTTTATGAAAACGGGCTGAATACCCCCAATGCACCGGCTCCTGTTGACACCACTGTTTGGGGAAGGGTACCCCGTAACCCCATACAGGTTACAAATGCATTTAGCAATACACCGGAAGACAGGCCTTACCAGGATATTGGGTTCGATGGGTTAAGCGATACAGCTGAAGTTATTAAAAGACAGGAATACCTGAACCAGCTTGCTACCAATTTCGGAACCGGCTCAAGGGCATACCAGGAGGCATTGCTTGACCCATCCAGTGATAATTACATCAATTACCGGGATGGAAGGTTTACTGACAATGATGGCATACTGGCACGTTACAAGAATTTCAATAATCCCGACGGGAACTCACCCATTAACTCAGGCAGTGAATTTTCCTCTGCTGCCACATTATATCCCGATGCTGAGGATTTGAATAAAGACAATACACTGAACGAAGTGGAAGAATATTTCCAGTATATCGTTGACATAAAACCGCCAACCCATCCTTCAATGGAAATTGGCCAGAATTTTATCGTTGATAAGAAAAGCGTGCCGGTTAACCTGGTTAACGGAACCACCCGCTCAGAAATATGGTACCAGTTCAGGATTCCGGTTTCCAGCTATGACCGCAAGATTGGTAATATCCCTGATTTCAAATCTATCAGGTTCATGCGTATGTTCATGACAGATTTTGAAGACAGCGTGGTGATGCGTTTCGGCCTGTTGCAGCTTACCCGGAACATCTGGAGGAAATTCCAGTATAAGATTGACTCTACGGGAACCTATTCCCAGGGCTCAGGAACAACATTTAATGTGGGGGCTGTTAATATTGAAGAGAATGATAAGCGTACCCCATTACCATACAGGACCCCGAAAGAAATTCAAAGGGTTCAAACCTTAAGCAATAACGGGGTTAACCTGTTGCAAAACGAACAGGCGATGAGCCTGCAGTTCTGTAACCTGAAACTGGGTGATGCCAAAGGGGTATTCCAGACTTTCGGTAACAGGGATCTGCGGCAGTTCAGGAAACTGTCCATGTATATTCATGCTGAAGCTGCTGAAAAACCGCCCGGATCTGTAAAAGACAAAGACCTTACAGCCGTTATCAGGCTGGGAACTGATTTTGTAAACAACTATTACGAAGTTCGGATACCGCTTACGCTTACCCCGCTAAATGCTGGCGGATCGCCTGATACGGATGCATATAATGATACCTTGTGGAACCCTTCCAACTCACTGGAACTGAACCTTGACCGGCTTACCAAGATCAAACAGGCACGTAATTCATCTTCCAGCGCCCTCGGGCAGATATTCAGGGAAGTACAGCCTAACGGACACGTATACTCGGTAATGGGGAATCCAAACCTGGGAGAGGTAAGGGGAATCCTGCTTGGCGTAGAGAATACAGAATCACCGGCTGCCTGCGGTGAAGTTTGGGTGAATGAACTCAGGTTATCTTCTCTCGACGAAAATGGCGGATATGCCGCCCTGGGCAGGGTTGATGTTAACCTGGCAGACCTGGGAACCTTATCCGTTTCAGCTAATGCTCATACCAAAGGTTTTGGTACACTTGAACAAAGGGTGAATGAACGCTACCGCGATAATTTTTTCCAGTTTGATGTGGCAGCAAATCTTGAAATCGGAAAATTACTGCCAAAGAAATGGGGTATGTCCATCCCGGTTTTCGCAAGTTATACACAGGCAGTTAGCACGCCTGAATATGATCCATATGACCAGGATATCAAGCTGAAGGACAAGCTGAATGGAGCCGCATCAAAATCTGAAAGGGATTCCATAAAAAGTGCTGCGGTTGACTTCACTTCAACCAAAACACTGAATTTCACCAATGTTAAGAAAAACAAGACGAACGGGTCAAAGTCACGCATTTACGATATATCCAATGTGGATATTAGCTATTCATATATACAGACCATCAGCCATAACCCGCTTATTGAAAATAATGAGGTTACGCGTCACCGTGGTGCATTAGGGTATAATTATGCACCTCAGCCGAAATATATTGAACCGTTCAAGAAGATCTTTAAGAAAACCAAACACCACTGGTTCGACCTGCTGAAAGATTTCAATTTTAACCTGCTGCCTTCTCAACTGAGTTTCCGGGCAGACCTCAGCAGGCAGTTCGGAGCCATCAGGCCAAGAAGCGTAGGTACTTCCAAATATGCGATCCCGGAAACCTATGATAAATTCTTTACTTTCCAGCGTGACTATATCATGCGCTGGAACTTCACCCGTTCCCTGAATTTTGATTATACAGCCACTAACAATTCACGCATAGACGAACCTGCAGGAAGGTTAGACACCAAACCTAAGAAAGACTCGTTGTGGAACAACCTGTTTAAAGGAGGCCGCAATACCCTTTTCTACCAGACAGCTAACCTGTCTTATACATTACCGACGGCCAAATTGCCACTGCTCGACTGGACGACCATGAATGTGAAATACCAGGCAACCTACAAATGGATCGGGGCATCCAGGCTGGCGGTAGACCTGGGTAATTTCCTGGAAAACGGACAGCAGAAAGAAGGAACCGTACAACTTGATTTTACCAGGTTGTACCAGAAATCTAAATGGCTGAAGGCACTTGACCTTCCATCCAATAAAGAGGACAAGGAAAAATGGAAGAACCGGATCACCTGGAAAAAAGATTCGGTAACCACAAAAAGCGGGAAACGGATATTACAAAAGCGCCGGATAGTTGACAAAACAGCCATGCCTTATGTGAGCGGTGTTGTAAAAGTGTTTGGTAAACTCCTCACCAGTGTGAAGCAGGTTAATCTATCCATTGCTGAAACCGGAAATACCCGTTTACCCGGGTATGCCGACAGCACCCAGTTCTTCGGGCAAAATTTCAGGAGCAGTGAGCCGGGATTCGATTTCATCCTCGGTATGCAACCGGATACCAACTGGCTGAATAAGAAGGGAAGGGCCGGCGTCATCACCAGGGATACCACATTCAACTCGTTATTCCAGCAGAATTACGACCAGCGGATAACCATATCGGCACAGCTGGAACCAATCAGGGACCTAACGATAACGGTTAACCTAAGTAAAACATTCAGTAAAAACTATAGTGAAACATTCAGGTATATTGATACCAGCTTTGCGGGAAACAACCCCAAACAGTTCATGCACCTGAACCCTTACACAGGCGGTGGTTTTGATGTTACGTATATCGCTTACAAGACGTTATTCGGAAAGTTTGACCCTAACAGGGTTTCACAAACATTCAAGACTTTTGAAAATAACCGTATCATACTTTCCAAACGTCTTGGTACAGCAAACCCGTATAGCCAGACGCAGGGAGCAGACGGCTATTATTATGGATATGGAAAATATGCGGTTGATGTGCTGATACCATCATTCATTGCAGCATATACCGGGCAGGATCCAAACAGTGTGGCGCTAATTAAACAGAATAATCCGAATACAAAATCAAATCCGTTCAAAGATATTTTGCCCAAACCAAACTGGAAGGTTGATTATAACGGATTAAGCAAAGTGAAACCGCTGGATAAGCTGTTTACCAATGTAACACTGTCTCACGGGTACAACGGTAATCTTAGCATGAACGGGTTTACATCCGCATTGCTTTACCAGGATGTGTCCAAGTTCGGGTATCCGTCTTTCTATGATACCATTTCAAAGAATTTTATTCCATACTTCCTGGTACCCAATGTTTCCATACAGGAACAGTTTTCTCCCCTGGTTGGCATAGATATGATGTTTGTAAACCAGATGCAGGCAAAATTTGAGTATACAAAAACCAGGCAGTTGAGCTTAAGCCTGTACGACTACCAGCTCAGTGAAGTGAGGAGCACCGAATTCATTATTGGTGCAGGTTACAGGAAACGCGGCCTTCCCATGCCATTTGGTTTGAAATGGCCCAAATTCCTGAGTTCAAAAAATGCCAGTTCCACCAAACTGGAAAATGAGATCAATTTCCGTATCGATTACCGCATCAGGGATAACGTAACGGCAAACAGCAGGCTCGACCAGGATAATAATTTTGCTACAGGCGGCAGCAAGGAAATAACCATTAGTCCGACTATTGACTATTTCCTCAACAACCGGATAAATATCAAATTTTATTACGACCGCAGGAAAGTAATACCATATATTTCATCCAGTGCGCCAACCACCAATACAAGGGCAGGTATCCAGTTAAGGATTTCATTATCGCAGTAAAAATGATCTATCAAACATTTTGAAAGAATTATAACTGAGCATTTTGAAGTAAAGAATATTGCTGGACGATAGTATACTATACTATCTGGCCTTATAATTATTAATCCGGGTTTAAATAAATCCTTTAATTACATACCAGTTCCAGAAATTTGTCTGCCACCATGGTTACAAGAACAGCTGCATTTGTTGAAAATGCCTGTCTGATTCCGCTTGTATCTGTTGTAGAAATTATTGGCGGGATACTTTTTAGTTCAAATAAATACCGGGCATTTGGTGCCATTGTTATTTTGCCGCTTATGATAGGGGGCATTGATTCATATCATAAGATATCCTGCAGGCTTACCTGTAGCAATGATACTCTTTACCTTCAATTTATCGGTGATTGTTTATAACAGGGAGAAATACCTTACAAAGCTCATATAAAGGGAATGATTGTATTTATTGATCTTGGGGAAATTATACCGTGTTTTTTAAAACGGGTAATAACATAGTTATCCAAAATAGCAAAACCCGTTATTCTCTGATCTGCTCTTTTTAAAATGCTTTTCTGAAATAAATTCACGGGTTTCCCCAAATTAAAAAATGCCGCCTCATCGGAGACAGCCGTACTAATATTATTAAAAAGGATTATTATTTCACTTTCTTCAAAAGCATCACATAACCGCAAAGATGTTTCTTCTTCTTGTTTACCTGGATCGGTTTCATCATGTGGTATTCTGTAAATTGAGGTATATATGAGTAGCTGATTACATTCCCGTCAACATCACCCCACATTTTCTTCTGGTAAACAACCTGCCTTTCGTTCCAGTCAAACATCCTTACTTCATATAATTTGGAGCTCATGTCGCCGATAAATACAAACTGGTACCAGCTTCCTTCAGTAAGCGGAACAATAACCGGCATTTCATATTCGCTTTCCATAGATACGGAAGCCTCTTTTTCCACTACAAAGCCCTGGGTAGATAAATAAGATTTAATACTATCAGCCTGTAACAGGATAGATTCTAAGGTACAGGGTTTTTGGCGGATGATATCCTGGGCAAAACTGTTAAAGCCAAAAATACTGGCAAAAATTAAAGTGAGAAGTGTCTGGTTTTTCATGATCTTTTGCATTAGGTGATTGGATGTGTAATTTTAATACATATTCTTTGTAATTCATAGCTTTTTACTGGAAAAATCTATGATTCTCCTTCAGATCTATCCATTTCATGATCTGTCAGGTTATTATAACGTAATTATTGTAAAATTATTTTTTATGGAAATAAATAACATTGGCCTGTTGTAAACAGGTGATAGTGAGGTCGTTAATACAAACATGTTCGGGTAGAGAGGTACAATAAAAAATAGTGTCAGCTATATCGGCGGCAGATAATGGCATATATCCGGCATAGGCGGCGGCTGCTTTTGTTTCATCTCCCTTAAATCGTACCAGGGAAAATTCTGTTTCAACGGCACCCGGATTAACAGATGTTACTTTTATACCATATTTAAGCAGGTCGATTCGCATTGATTTACTGATAGCATCTACTGCAAATTTGCTCGCACAATATACATTGCCGTTTTCATAAACTTCCTTTCCTGCAATAGATCCCATATTGATAATATGCCCTTTTTTGTTTTTTATCATGAATGGTAAAACAGCCCTGCTAACATACAGGAGCCCGTCTACATTCGTATGCATCATATTTTCCCAATCTTCCAGGAAAGCATCCTCAAAACTGTCGCGGCCCAATGCAAGCCCGGCATTATTTATCAGCACATCAATTTGTTGCCATTCAGCCGGCAGGGCAGATAAATGGCTAAAAACGGCTTCCCGGTCCTGCACATCAAAGCAACAGGTTAGCACGGGTATAGCATACATATCTTCCAGTTCTTTTTTTATGGTTTGCAGGCGTTCTGCCCTGCGCCCTGTAAGAATGAGCTTGTTTCCTGCCGCAGCAAATTTTTCAGCACAGGCTTTTCCTATTCCGGCTGTTGCACCGGTTATCAGGATGATCTTATTCATGGTACATGGAATTCATCAAGGTTATAAAATGGGTTCATTCTGGTATAAACGGGTTCCCGGGAACAATTACCGGATTAGTACAACATAACCTTTTTTTGTTTTTTTCTTTCCTTTATAGGTTACCCCTTCAGCCATCCAAACAAAAGTGGCGGGGTCCTGCGGCTTTCCTTTATAAATGCCATCCCAGCCTTTTTCTTTTTCTGTTGTGTAAAACATCAGTTCGCCAAACCGGTTATACACTTTGAAATAATTGAGGGAGCGCATGCCAAGCAAAATGGGCCGTATCACATCATTGTTGCCGTCACCGTTAGGAGTAAATGCAGTAGGCACATACATATCAGCCTCCACACGGAAAATGCGAATAATGATACTGTCTGTCCCTTTGCAGCCGTTTTCATCGGTTCCCGTTAAATAATAAGTTATATCATCATCGGGTGCTGTAACAGGATTACCGATATTGGGGCTGGTAAGCCACCTGTTCGGGCTCCACAGGTAAGTGCTGGCGCCCGAACCCTGTAATTGCATGGTTTCACCTTCTACCAGGCTGGTATCTGCAGGGCCCGCATTTACATTCAGTTCACGTATCACTTTAACCCAAACCGAATCTTTCACCGCCTTCGTACAACCTAGTGTATCCCTAACCGTTACAGTATAGAGGATACTTCCGAAAGGGTTAATTACCCGCGGGTTTGGTATTGAAGGGTTGCTTAGGAAAGTTTCCGGCGTCCAGGTATATATGCTTCCGCCTGTTGCACGGATCTGCGTACTGAAACCAATGCAAACGGCTGTATCATTTCCGGCGAAAGCGGGAGGGTATGGTGCCACTTTAATGGTAACCCTGTCCTGGCTCTGGCATTTTCCTATATTGGCTGTTACCAGGTATGTGGTTGTTTCGGAAGGATTGGCAAAAGGATTTTTAACGGTATCACTGCTTAGCGAGGTGGCGGGTGTCCATAAATAATGAAGGGCATCACTGGTTGTTTTAAGCCTGTATCCTTCGGTTTTGCAGATAGATGTATCCGGCCCGGCATCAACACTAACAACGGTTTTCACATCCACAAATACGGAATCATCCCGGAAACAACGGTAATCATCCGTTATCCTGATATGGTAAGTGGTGGGAGTATCAGGGCTTACCAGCGGTGTAAAGCTGGATGTATTGCTGATATTATAATCCGGCGTCCAGGCTGCCGTACCGGTACCAACAGCCTGCAACTGCAGGGTGTCAATTGAACAGATCAATGTATCGTTGGTAAGCTGTATTGCAGGTTTTTGCCTTACCGTTACCACAATAGTATCTTTTTTAGTACGCGTACAACCATCAACACCAACAGACACGATATAACTGGTTGTGGCGGCAGGACTAGCAACCGGGTTAGGGATATTCACATTGCTCAAACCGGAAGCGGGCGTCCATAGGTAACTGTTACCGCCTGTAGCCGTTAAGGGTATCGGTGTTTGACCTGCACAGAAAGTGGTATCGGGCCCTGCATTTGGAACGGCAAGTGGTATCACAGGAATTAATACTGTTTTGTTCGCAATACAATTATTTCCCCAGCGGGTTGTTAAGTTATATGTTGTAGAAGCAGATGGGAATGCCCTGGTAACCGGTGACGTAGGAGACAGGACAGATGAAACCGGGCTCCATTGCCAGGTTAGGTTAGCGGTTTTGTTGCTGCTGCCCGTAAGCGTTAGGCTGTCTTCCTGGCATATGGATGCCGGGTTAGCCTGTATCGCATTCGTAAGGTCATTCAGTGGTGTAAGGGTTACAGAATCCCTGTTCAGGCAACCGGATGCCTCAAGGGTTACAAAATAAGTGGTTTGCGTGGTTGGGAATACAACCGGCGTTGACGTATTGCCGTTAAGGATATTGGTAGCCGGGGACCAGCTAAAATTGCCAGTACCCGTTGCCGTTAGTTGCAGGCTGTCCAGTGCGCAATAAGTGGTATCGTTCGGCAGCAGTGAAATGGCCGGTGTTGGCAAAACCGTTACATCCCGGTATGCTGTATCACGGCATCCTTTGCTGTTTCCTGATATGAGTTTAACCTGGTAAGTTCCGGGTGTAGTGTAAGTATATACCGGGTTTTGCAAATGACTGGTATCTGCCAATGTTGCCGGGTCGCCGAAATTCCAGTTCCAGTTGCTTACGATACCATAATTGGTAAGCGTGGTATCAGTGAAACGTACCGGCTGGCCCACACAAAATGGGGCAACCGGTGCAAAGCCCGGGAAAAAACCGGGATATACCCGTACCAGTTGTTCGGTCGTATCTGTGCAGGGTAATCCCCTGTTAACGATCAGTTTGATGAGGTAATCTCCTGCTGTGGAAAATGTATGTGTTGGAAACTGTGCATTCGATGAATCGTTTGCACCGGATGCCGGGTCGCCAAATTGCCAGAACCAGGTCTGGATGGCAATGTTGTCAGACTGGTTACTGAATGATAAGGTGAGGTCTCCACAGGTTGTAAACTCAGCATCCAGTGTTGCCAATACCGGTGAACAGTCCGCAACCCTGATGTGTAACTCTTTTTTTGATTCTGCAAACCTGATGCCGTTCCTGTATTCGGCTATGCATACCGTTAGAACGTATTCACCTGGGTTGGGTGCTATGCCGCTGATTTCGCCGGTTACAGGGTTTATTGTTACCGTTGGCCCCAAAGGCTGGGAGCCCGAGAAAGGGGTCACATAAGGTATTGAATTATAAGGAGGTGCTGATGCGGTTGTTGGGTCTGCATTGGTGCTGTTATCGCCTCCGTCAAATGCATTGCAGAAAGAATAAACAAGCGAATCATTATCACTGTCAACCGCATTAAAATTAAAACTGAATAAATTGTTTCCGCATATGATCGTGGTATCTGTAAATGTATATTTAGGGCTCGAATTTATGTGCGAACCTGTAAATGCAGCATTAAAACCGGGAATTGTGATGCTGTACGTTTCGCCAACTGCATCAGAAGGACTGCTGAGGTTGCTTATTCCAAATACACGGCAACACCGTTGTTTGGCAATAATATAACCGCCTGCTGATGGGGCCAGTTCAACGATTGTTTCATAATTCCTGATCCTGTAACAAATCTCTGGAATGAGCGAAATACAAGGATAACAGGATTGCAAGACACAATTCTGAACATTCACATCTGTGCCAACAGTAACAGGGGCATCCATTACAAGGCCGAATGGAGATACTGCATTGAAAATGGAAAGGTTATAGGAAGATTCCAGCACACTGGATGTGCAGCTCATATAAAAGTTTAATCCTATACGGTACCTGAGTTTGGTAGTATCATTGATTCCTCTTCCCAGGTATTCATAATACATCCAGCCACCTTTTGTATGCGTTGCAAACGCAGTATGAATGATGGCGAGCATGAATATGGTCAGCAGGAATCTCTTCATGTAAACAGGTAATAAAACGGCTATAAATATAACGAAATGTTGCCGGAGTTTGACAGCGAAAAAAACACAGGGTAAACCGCAATGTAAATCCCTGTAAATGAAACCTTAGCAATAAACTACCTGACCAGCACGACTGTACCCTTTCTTTCCAGTTTATTGTTTTTATAATCAGTGCCTGTGGCATGCCATACATAGGTGCCCGGGCTTTGAGTTGCTCCTTTAAATGTTCCATCCCATCCGTCACCGATTTGTGCAGTGGTAAACAGTAATTGCCCCCACCTGTTAAATACACTGAATCCATCAACTGATTTTAAGCCTAATGCGAGTGGCCGCAATATGTCATTATTCCCGTCGCCGTTGGGGCTAAAGGCAGAAGGTACATAGAGGTCTGGTTTTACATTAAATAGTTTCACATTAATGGTATCCGTATCTGAACAACCGATAGCATTGCTTACCCTTACTACATATTGTATATTGTCTAAAGGGAGCGCAACAGGATTGGCAATATTCGGATTGCTTAGCCATTGTACCGGCGACCATGAAAAATTAGTACTACCGGTTGCAACAAGCTGTAAAGGTTGTTCTATTACAATAGATGTATCACGGGGGCCGGCATCTGCAGTTATAACAGCCACTTCAACAATTACCGTATCGTATACAGGTTTGGGGCAGCCCAGCACATCCCTTACAGCAACAATATATCTCACACTGGCAGGAGGTTTTACAGAAACCGGGTTTGGTATATTGGCTGCGGAAAGGAATGCAGATGGCGACCAGGCATATATACTGCCGCCAGTAACATTCAGTTGCGCCGATCCTCCCTGGCAGATCAACGTATCTGCACTGGCCCTGGCAACAGGATACGGTACCGTTTTTATGATGATATCTGCCGTGTTTGAACATTTACCAATTGTTGCTGTAACGCTGTAGGTGGTAGAAGGGGCTAACGGAGTTGCTACCGGGTTTTTGATATTTTGGTTACTTAATCCGGTTGCCGGCGTCCACACGTACTGTAATCCATCACTCTCTGGTTTAAGCGTGATCGCATCAGTTCGGCAAATGGTTGTATCAGCACCCAGGCTCAGGGTAACAAAGTCAACTACTTTCACCGTTACGGTGTCTTTGCCGACGCAACCGGAATTATCTGTAAATGTAGCAATATAGGTTGTGGTAACATCCGGACTTACCAGCGGAGAAAAACTATTTTGATTGTTTATGTTATAAGCCGGCGTCCATGCAATGGATCCGCCGGTTCCGGCAACTGCCTGTAAACGCAAAGTATCTATTGAACAGATAAGTGTATCGTTGGAAATGGAAAAAACCGGTTTATCCACTACGCTAACTTGCTTACTAATTGTATCAATACAACCTTTATCGCTGGAAACGATCAATGTTACATTATAGGTTCCGGGCACTGAATATGTATATGAAGGGTTTTGCAACCTGCTTGTATCATTTGAAATGCCGGTAACCCCAAAATCCCATTTCCATGCATTGGCTGATCCGTAATTGGCGGTTGTTGCATCCCTGAACTGCAATGGCCTGTCTTTACAAATGGGTGAATTTTCTGTGAAACCGGGGAAATAACCCGGAAACACATTCAGCGTGGAGGTTGTAGAATCAGAACATGAACCGCCCCGGTTAACAACCAGTTTTAATGTGTATGTGCCGGCAACTGCATATGTGTGGCTTGGGTTTGGTGATGTAGATGTATTACCATCACCAAAATCCCAGAAATAAGTGATATTTAGCGGTGACGTATTTAAGTTTTCAAAAAAGAATGTAAACCCGTCGCAACTGAGGTAACTGGGGAAAAGTTGTGCTCCGCCAAAATCACAGGGTGCTACGGTGATGATAAAATCTTTACGGTGTTCTGAAATATATTCCCCATTACGGTAAGAGCTGATACAAACGGACACAACATATTTTCCGGCATCCGGTGCAATACCCGAAATGATACCGGTGGCCGGATTGATAGTTGCCTGGCTTCCCAGTGGTTTATCACCTGAAAAACCATTGGTGTATTGAATAAAACCATAAGGCGGGGCACCCGGCGGTACCGGATTTGCATTGGTAGTGGAACCTCCGTTGAAGCCACTGCAAAAACTATACACCAGCGAATCTGCATCCGGGTCGGTGGCGCTGAAATCGAGCGTGAACGGTTTATTGTAACAAACTACATCTATGGAAGAATTGAAACGCGGGCTCTTATCTGTAAAACCTGCAGGCCTGTTGAGCGTTCCCGGAATCCTGCAGATATATGTCGCTCCCACACTGTTTGGTACGTTCATAATTCCATCTATCCTGCAACAGGTTTGATAGGCGGCCGTGTAGCCCGAAACATTATCCGGTAACTGAACAACCAGAACATATGTGCCAACCATATAGCTTAATGAAGGTGGATTGGTTATACAGGGCGGTAATGGGTTGATGGGCATTGCTGAAAATGTACCCAAATTCACCGAATGGTCCGGGCCATATTTGCGGTTATCATCATTGTTAAAAATGCTAATAATAACTTCCGGGGGCATGGCTGCACAATTGATACAGTTTTCATCCCTGAACAGCTTTAAGGTAATCCTGTAATACTTGAAACCGGGAGTAGATCCCGGACCGGTATATTCATAAATCATTTCTCCTCCGGTTATATGCTTGGCCATACCAGTGAAAAAACATGAAATAAAAAGTAATACAAGAAGGGAGTGTTTCATCTAAAATTAAAAAGTATCTAGGTTAAGACTGTAAATGTAATAAAATAGCTGTCTGGCATGTAGTTTATCTTTACGGATTTAGTAAAAAATTCGCTAATATTTCATTAGATCTGCCCGGTTCTTCCAACATGCCCATATGGGCGCTGTTCCGCAGAATGTGTATATGCGATTTTTTTGGCATATGGCATTGTTCGAGGCTGTGCCTGAAAGGGACTGCCATATCATATTTCCCTATTATAAATAACACAGGTACCCGCGAATTTGTTAAAATATCACTTCTATCTGGCCTGCCCAGCATACCATGATAATATTGAATCAGTGTTGCCGGTTTTATTAAAGCCCCTTTCTCAATTAACGTATTAATATTTGCAGCGTTGCCCTGATCTGAAAATAATCCTGGTATACTTGTTCTTAAAAATGCTTCAGATCCATTCCGGGTTATGAATTCTATCGATTTTGCCCTGCTTACCCGCTTTGCTTCATCATCTGCATAAGCTGTTGAGTGGAAAAGCCCGAAAGCATTAAGCATACCCGGATATTTTTCTGCAAAAGCAAGTGTGATATATCCTCCCAGGCTATGCCCGATCATGGTACAGGCATGTATTTCTTCGTTTTCCAGGATGATTTTTATTATGGCAGCAAATTCTTCCAAACCGGGGTTAGGGTTGTTTATAGCATCAGAATGACCGCAGCCTGGTAGGTCGGGTAAAATGAGCCGGAAACTATTTTGCAGGAAATCAACCTGTTTCTTCCAAATGCTGCTGTCTTCGGCAAAACCATGTATAAGCATAACAGCTGTTCCGGAACCGGCTGTATGGTAACAGATCCTGCTTTCCTGGTATGTAATGTATTTGGTTTCCATTTTTTTATACCGTACAAGCATTTAGTTAAGAATTTGGGCCTTATTATAAGGATATCGAATTCCTGTTATTTCCGCCTGTTATTATTTATAATACCGCATGGCCGACCTGTACATTAATAGCAGTACAAATGGGATAAGCGAATTGTTCATTTGCTGTGGCAGAAAAAGCCATGCTGCCAAAACCACTGCCATTAAAAGGCTTGTAAAAAGAAAATACAGTTTTACCGTTTTTTTTCTGTTGCTGATAAAAAATGACATTACCAGGTGGGAGGGAATTGCCCACAGAAGATTATAGTTGTTTTTTGTCATGCTATGGTCTGTGAAAAACCACATCAGCAAGAGGATTACGCCCAGCAATCCGGTAAGGAAAAAAAGCAGGCCATCCATCCCGGTAAGCATGGTTTGTAAAAAAGGTTTGGCAGACAAACTGATAAGGAAATAAAAAGTCAGTAACAGGGAAAAACATAGGGTAGGTGTAAACAAGTTGTCCTTTTTATTGTCTTGCTCCAGTATATACAGGTTTGTTGTTGTTAGCGACATTTTGGGCGTGCTTTTTTCCAATGCCATCATCAGGTTATCGGGAAGAAACTGTTGTTCGCGGGAAGTCATAACCCTGTCAGTCTTTGCACCAAGCAGTATATCTATGCCAAGCTTGCTCCAGTATTGTTTACCGCTGTCAAGGTATTGGTGTATAGCCTGCCTGAACCTGGTATTGCCCGGCATTACGGCGGGGAATTTCGGTTGGGGGTTTTTGCTTTTTTCTATAATATCGCGCAGCCTGGTTGTACAGTTGTCTAAAAAGAAATCATACTTGTAGTACTTGTTTTCTTCTTTCAGGTTTTCATTAAGCACAAATTGGATGCCTTCTTTTTCTTTCTCCGAAAGGTATAATAACTGTTCCGTTATGCCCCGGTTGGTTGATTGATAGAGGAACCTGAAATCTTCAAACCTTTCCAGGCTGATGAAATAAAGCAGTTTGCCCCGCATGAATTTCAGGTAAAAGCCTTCGTCATCAAAATTAAAAGTTCCGTAATTGTAAACGAGGTCATAATAATCATTACCTGCATTGCTGCTGTCTATTATCCTGATGGCGCTGTGCCCGAAAATGGAATACAATTCATCTCCCGGTGTACAGGTAAGCAAAGATATGCGAAGCCTTGATGAATCCTGGGCGCATACAAATCCCGTTTGTATGTTAATCAAGACGGTAAGAATGACCAGGAACCTGAACGCTGCAAATCTCATTGGATATTTCTGACTTTGATTTATGATGCGAAAGCGAATTATTTTAAGAGACTTTATATCAGTAACGAATAAACGCATTTTGTTACCTGCTGTAATTGGGCGCTTCTTTTGTGATATCTATGTCGTGTGCATGGCTTTCACGCATGCCGGCATTGCTGATCCGCACAAAGGATGCCTGTTGCAGCATTTGTATGCTTTCTGCTCCGCAATAACCCATACCTGCCCTTAAGCCGCCGGTAAACTGGTGTACCACTTCCCGCAGGTGTCCTTTAAAAGCCACCCTTCCTTCAATGCCTTCCGGAACGAATTTCTTTACATCATCCTCCACGTCCTGGAAATACCGGTCGCTGCTGCCCTGTGCCATGGCGCCCAGTGAACCCATTCCTCGGTATTGCTTGAATTTCCTTCCTTCATATATGATGGTTTCGCCCGGGCTTTCTTCCGTACCGGCAAACACATTACCCATCATAACACAGGAAGCGCCTGCAGCCAACGCTTTAACCATATCGCCGGTATAACGGATGCCACCATCACTGATGATACCTGTATTGGTTCCCTTCAGGGCTTTTGCAGCCTCCATTACCGCAGTTATCTGGGGTACCCCCGTACCGGCTACAATGCGGGTTGTGCAAATGGATCCGGGCCCTATACCAACTTTAACCGCATCGGCTCCTGCGGCGGCCAGGGCTTTAGCCCCGGCTGCGGTACCTACATTGCCGGCAATAATCTGCAGTTTCCGGAACGTCTTTTTTATCTGTTTCAGCGAATCGATCACTCCTTTTGTATGGCCATGGGCGCTGTCAAGGCATATAACATCCACACCAGCCTGGTACAGTGTGCCCACCCTGTCATATATATCCTTCGTGATGCCCACGCCGGCACCCACCAGCAGCCTGCCAAAAGAATCTTTAACCGCATTGGGATGGCTTTTCAGTTTTAGTATATCCCCAAACGTTACCAGCCCAATCAGTTTTCCGGCCTTGTTAACAACCGGGAGTTTTTCAATCTTATTCTTTTTAAATATGAGTTCAGCTTTTTTAAGGTCGGTGCCTTCCGGTGCCGTAATGAGGTTTTCTGTGGTCATCACGGAGCTTACTTTCAGTTTCTTGTTCGTTTCAAAGCGCAGGTCACGGTTGGTAAGTATGCCTACCAGCATTTGTGTGTCATCAACAATGGGAATGCCCCCGATCTTGTTTTCTCTCATCAGGCGCATGGCTTCGCCGATGGTTGCATCGGGTTTCAGCGTAATGGGATCAAGTATCAGCCCGTTCTCACTTCTTTTCACTTTCCTTACCTGGTCTGCCTGCTGGTCAATGGCCATATTCTTGTGTAAAATGCCAAGTCCTCCTTCCCTGGCCAGTGCAATGGCCAGCTGGGCCTCGGTAACGGTATCCATGGCTGCGCTCAGCATGGGTATGTTTAGGGTGATTTGTTTTGTAAGTTTTGTACTGATGTCTACATCACGTGGTAATATCTGTGAGTAGGCGGGCATGAGTAATACATCATCGAACGTTAAGCCCTCTCCGAAGAATTTGCCGGTTTTGCCCGAATTGCTGGGGTTGATTATTGTTGCCATAGGCGAAAATAAGTTGATTTCCTGATATGCTGAAAACCGGTATCAACATTCATCAGGCCATCTTGTATAATTTCCCCGGTAATGAAACAATAATGCCCTGCATTTCAAGCATCAGCAATGCCTGTGCCGTTTCGCTGCAACTAAGGCCGCTGGTGATATACAGTTCATCTATTCCGCAGGATTGTTTTTGCATCAGCAGGCCGGTTATTAATTTTTCTGCAGCACTCATTTCTATGAACAGCTCCCGTTGGGTTGCTTTTCTTGGTTTTTCCTTTAGCATCCAGTTCATACAATCCAGCAGGTCGCCGGCACCGGTAATCAATGAAGCTTTGTTACTTTTAACCAGGTAATTGCAGCCTTCGCTCCTGCTGTCTGTAACCCTTCCGGGTATGGCAAATACATCTTTATTATAGCTGTTAGCCAGCTCTGCTGTGATGAGTGAACCGCCTTTGCCGGCAGATTCAATCACTATCAATGCATCGCATATGCCGGCAACAATCCGGTTCCTTTTAGGAAAATTCTGTTTATCGGGTGCGGTGCCGCTTTTAAAATCTGTAAGCAGGCCGCCATTTTCAATCATCTGTTTTGCCAGGCTGTTATTCTGGGGCGGATAGATCCTGTCAAGTCCGTGAGCAACCACACCCACCGTTGGCAGCGAGTATTTTATTGCGGCCCTGTGTGCAATAGTATCAATACCGAATGCGAGGCCGCTGATTACGAGTACCTGCAGGTTTTTAAGCCCTTCCACCAGTTCTTCGCATACCTGCCTGCCATAATCAGAATGATTTCGTGTACCCACAACCGATACTATCTTGCTGTTATTCAGGTCCGCATTTCCCTTATAGTAGAGCAGTGCCGGGCTGTCGTAACAGTTCAGCAGTCGCTGCGGGTAATCTTTATGGTTGATAAAAAGCGCCCGGATTCGGTATTTTTCAAGAAAAGCTGCTTCTTCTTCACAGGTTTTGAAATCATTAAATTGCTTGATACCGGAAGCCCTTACGCTTCCGATTCCTTCAATTTTTTCCAGGTGCCTTTTGGGCGCTTTAAATACAGATTCGGCGTTACCGAATATGTTTATGAGCGATTTGGCATGTACATCACCTACCTGTGGTACTGATGTGAGGGCAATCTGGTAAATGAGATCATTGTTCATACTGTACGGATGAACAATATTAAAGAATTAATCGGATGTGATTACCAGTTCGGTGCGGCGGTTCAGTGCTTTACCCTGTTCGCTTTCATTGCTGGCAATGGGTTTTGTTGCACCGAACCCTTTATAGCTGATTCGCTCAGCAGCAATGTTTTTACCAACCAGGTAACTCCTTACTGCCATGGCCCGTTGCTGGCTTAACGCAATATTGTCGGCATCCCTGCCGGCATTGTCGGTGTGCCCGCTTATCTGGATCTTTACACGTGGATTTTCATTAAGCATCATCACGATCTTGTCAAGCTCTGTGATGGATTCCGGTTTCAGTTGAAATTTATTCACGTCAAAGAAAATATTCTTCAGTATGATTGAAGCGCCGGTTTCCACCGGTTGCAATGGTATATCAATCACCAGGAATGAATCTATGCTGTTACCGGTAACCGCGAAGTTATCGGAATAAAAAAGATATCCTTTCCGGTTCACATTAAAGGCATAATCTTTCCCTGCCGGAAGGGTTACCAGGTAATTGCCGTCTTCGTCCGTCTGCAGCCTGGACATCACTCTTCGTGTACCTATCTCTGTTAGCTCCACGGAAGAAGGTATGCCGGCATTTGTTTTCTTGTCGAATACCCTGCCTTTCACCCAATGGGTGCGGGCAGCACGGATATTCTCCTTCAAAGTAAAACTGTACAGGTCAAGGCCTCCTTTCGAATCGCTCCGGTCACTGGCATAATAGGAGGTTTTTCCATCTGAAGCCACTATCAGCGATCCTTCATCATCAATGGTATTTACCGGGTATCCCAGGTTTTCCGGTTTGCTCCAGGTACTGTCACTGGTTTTCCTCGTAAGGAACAGGTCGGTGAGTCCGTATCCCATATGGCCGTTGCTGTTAAAATACAGTGTCTGGTTATCAGCATGTATGAACGGGCAGCTTTCATCGGCGCTGCTGTTAATATCTGGCCCCAGGTTCACGGGCCTGCTCCATTTGCCGGTTGGGAGGCGGTGTGTTACCCAGATATCTTTGCCGCCATATCCTCCTTCACGGCTGCTGGCAAAGTACAGGTCTTTTTTGTCGGGCGAAAGTGATGGAGATGATTCCCAGTAATCTGTATTAACAACCGGGCCCATGTTTTCGGGTTCCGACCAGGTGCCCTTTTTTGTTTTATAGGCAATGTACAGGTCGCAGCTTCCCTGGCCTTCCGGGTAATTACAACCGGTGAATATCAGCCATTGCCCATCCTGCGAAATGTTCTGTGCCCCTTCATTGAGGTTGGTATTTATCTTTCCGCCAACAGGCTGTGCCTTGCCCCAGGTACCGTTTTCAAAATGGCTTTCATAAAAGTCTTCATCATTGTTATACCGGCGGGTGAAAATCATCCTGCTTCCGTCTATGGTAATGGAGGGGAAATATTCCAGGGATTCGCTGTTGATGCTGTCGCCGAGGTTGAGCGGTGCAAATACATAGTCGCCGGTTGGAAATTTGTTTTCATGCGCTATGGCAAATTCGTATACTCTTTTACGGTAGTTTCCGGCTTGTATGCTCTGTTTGTTGAGCCCGGGAGTATTTAGAAAAACTGTTACGGCTTCCAGTGCCTTGCTGAAATTACCGGTTCCTGCCAGTGATATGGAATAAGGGAGCATATAGGCCTGGGAGTAAACAGGGTCCATGGAAATAGCTGTGCTGAAATCGCTGACGGAAGAAACGTAATCTTTCAAATTTGCGTGTATGCCAGCCCGTGATAAATATACATCTACGAATTTCGGATCCAGTTTAAGCGCTTCATCCAGGTGCCGGATCGCCTCCCTGTACCGGCCATCCTGGGCTTCTTCATAGGCCTGCCCGTATATTTCCCCGGCTTTCTTGTTCACTTTATCAGGGTCATACCATTGTGCATCAGCTGAGTACGAAAATATAATAAAGGTAAAAAAGGTAAGGGCCGGTTTATAGAGGGATATGATGGCTTTTTTCATTGTGTGGATCATCGGGTGAAGGTATAACGAAAAAACACACTGTTTATATATGTATTGTTAAAGATCAGGGCATGTTAATATACTTATGCAACTGCAGTGATAATTCCCATTCGGGGTGCTGCAGTATGTATTCGGTGATTAAAGGGGTGATAGATGCAGACTTATCCCATTCCGGCTGCAGGTACAGCCTGCAGTTTGGTGAAACCATGGCGGCGTATTGTTCAGCCCAGCCAAAATCTGACTGGTTGAATACGATTATTTTCAGTTCGCTGGCAAGGGGTAAGTTTTCCGGTAACGGCCCTTTGAATTTTTTGGGCGACAGGCATATCCAGTCCCAGGTGCCGCTTACGGGATAGGCGCCGGATGTTTCAATATTGGTTTCAAAACCGGCTAACCGCAGTGAACCGGTTAGTTCATCCAGGTTATGCATCAAAGGTTCACCGCCTGTAATAACAACAAGCGGTTTTTTCTTTCCTTTCGGGGTTTTGGAAAACTGTTTTACGGTTTCAACAATATCCTTAACATACATTTTCGGATGTTGTGAAGCATCCCAGCTTTCCTTCACATCGCACCATACGCATCCTACATCACAGCCGCCAAGCCTAATGAAAAAGGCAGCCCTGCCCTGGTGGAAACCTTCACCCTGTATGCTGTAAAAAAGTTCCATCACCGGTAATGCTTCAGCGGAGACGGGATGTTTTATGGTTTGGGTTGGCGCTTCCATTTTCGTTTTAACCTTTTATCTTGTTCGTGTATGCATGATAGGTATTTTTCAGCAATGCCGCAATTGTCATAAGCCCTACACCTCCGGGTACGGGGGTAATGTAACTGCATTTGGGAGCCACCTGTTCAAAATCAACGTCGCCTTTGATGGCAAAGCCGCTTTTTTTACCCGGGTCTGTAACCCTGGTGATACCAACATCTATTACCACGGCATCCTCTTTAACCATGTCTGCGGTAAGGAAGCCCGGTTTGCCCAGAGCAGCAATGATGATATCGCCCTGCCGGCAGATTTCCTTCAGGTTTTTTGTTCGGCTATGGCATACCGTTACTGTGCAGTTTCCGGGGTAGCTGTTCTGGTTAAGCAGAATGCTTATGGGCCTGCCTACGATATTGCTCCTGCCTATAACAACGGCATGCTTACCAGGTGTTTCAATACCGTAGTGCTCCAGCAGCAGCATGATGCCGAAGGGCGTGGCCGGTATGAAAGCGGGAAGGCCCTGCATGAGTTTACCGGCGTTGAGCGGATGAAAACCGTCAACATCCTTGTCAGGGTTAACCAGGCTGATGATCTTTTCTTCATTGATATGTTTTGGAAGTGGTAACTGCACCAGGATGCCATCAACATCATCATCCTGGTTAAGTTTATTTATTGCATCTGCTAAATTTTCTTCAGAGCAGTTTTCGTCCAGCCTTATCAGTGAGCTCCTGAAACCAACTTCCGCACAATTCTTTATTTTACTGGCTACGTAAGTTTCGCTGGCGCCATTGCTTCCTACCAGTATGGCAGCCAGGTGCGGCGTTTTCTTTTGCTGTGAAACCAATTGTCCTATGGCTTCTTTCAGGCGGTCTTTAACTGCCTGTGATACAATTTTACCATCCATGATTTTCATGCTGCAAAATTAATCAACTTATGCCAGAAAGAGACAGGTACCAGCGTTGCCCTGTGCATCAGCCAATATTCGGCAGGGTTGTGACTGCATCATTTCCGGTAAATAATCTTCCGCCGGGTTTAGTAATACTTAACATTGTTCATATTAGGCTTCCCGGCCGTTTTTTACTTAGCATATGAATGAGTAGCATTGTATCTCCTAATCCCGCTGTTATGAAAACAAGAGCATTATGTTTAGCCGCCCTGTTGCCGGTATGCTGGTTGCAGGTTAAGGCACAATCACTCAGGTACCCGGTAAGTATGCCGTATATCGGCCTCGGGGCTTATAGTATGAAACAAACCGATGTGTTCGCTGCATCCGGTAATAAGGCGTCACTGGCAGCTATTGAGTCGGTAACAGCAGGCATTTATAGTGAACGGCGTTTTATGTTGCCCCAGAACAGCGTTTATTCTTTAGTGTTAGCATTGCCTACCGCTAAAGGTAATTTTGGCATACAGGTTAATCATGCAGGTTTTAAGCAATACAGCGAAACCCTGGCCGGGCTGGCGTATGCCAGGAAGCTGGGTAAAAAGGCCATGCTGGGCATGCAGTTCAATTATTACATGCACCAGGTTCCATCATTTGGCAGGGCTGCTGTATTTAATGTGGAACTGGGGGCACTGTTACGGTTTTCAGAAAAGCTTACGGGCGGTGTTCATATCTATAACCCGGTTGCGGGCAAACTGGGCAAATCCCGTGATGAAAAACTGGCATCCGTATATAAAGCAGGATTGGGTTTTGATGCATCAACAGGTTTTCATATTGCCATAGAATGTATAAAGGAAGAAGACAAACCGGTGAATCTGCAGGCGGGTGTCCAGTACCGGTTTGCGAAACAATTTTTTGTGCGTGCAGGTTTTATAGGTGAATCCGACAGTGTGTATGGCGCAGCCGGCGTTTCATGGAAAAACGTTTATTTATACCTGGCAACGGGCTATCATCCTTACCTTGGTTTTTCTCCCGCCATGCTGCTAATTGCAACCCTAAAACGGA
Source organism: uncultured Chitinophagaceae bacterium (assembly GCA_937996595.1). GTDB lineage: Bacteria > Bacteroidota > Bacteroidia > Chitinophagales > Chitinophagaceae > Ferruginibacter. The sequence goes on along the minus strand of CALKVC010000090.1, from coordinate 7,478 downwards.
AGAGATGAAAGCGAGCATCACCACCTGCCTGGCAGCAATGTTCTTTCATACCTTTTTGTATTCACAGGTTACTGAAACGCCGGTAATTATTGCTGAACAGCAACTGGAAAATATTACAGAAAACACAGGAACGGAAACGGAAGATGATGCTTATCTGCAGGATTTGCAGCAGTTTACGCGGCATCCGGTTAACCTGAACACGGTTTCCGGAGAAATGTTATTGCAGCTTGGATTACTCACGCCCCTGCAAGTTGAAAACCTCCTGTTATACCGTAAAGCTTTGGGTAACCTGTTGGATATATATGAAATGCAGGCTATTCCCGGTTGGGATATACTTACAGTAATGAAATTGAGGCCATATATAACAGTGCAAAATAGCACCGGTTTGATCAAAGGAATCAGGGGCAGATTGCTGCATGGCGAACATACAATGTTAATAAGGGCAAGCCAGGTTATGGAGAAGTCTGCAGGATATGAAAACGACACTTCGGGTACTGCAAACCGTTACAAAGGTTCTCCCCAGCGTTTACTCGTGAGGTACAGGTATGGTTACAGGAACCTGTTGCAGTTTGGTATTACAGGAGAAAAAGATCCCGGTGAACAGTTTTTTAAAGGCAAACAGTCGGCCGGATTTGATTTTTATTCCGCTCACCTGTTTATCCGTAACCTTGGGTTAATAAAATCCCTGGCATTGGGTGATTTTACGGTTAACCTGGGGCAGGGGCTTATTCAATGGCAGAGCCTGGCATTTAAAAAAGGCGCAATTATTACCGGTATAAAGCGGCAATCGCCGGTATTAAAGCCTTATAATAGTGCGGGTGAAGTAAATTTTCACCGGGGGGCAGCTTTTACTATCGGCAAAGAAAAATGGGAGGCAACTGTTTTTGGTTCATACCGGAAAACCGATGCGAACCTGGTTCAGCAAGATAGCCTGGATACGGAAACATATATTTCTTCATTTCAAACCTCCGGGTACCACCGTACCTATTCAGAATCAGCAGATAAAGCTGTGCAACAACAACTTTCTTTCGGCGGGAATATTTCATACAGGTTTAAAAAACTGCAAGTAGGTTTCAATGCCATTCAATACCGGTTTTCTTTGCCGGTAATAAAAGGAGCAGATCCTTATAACCGGTATGCCTTTACGGGGAAAAAATTAAATAATATAAGCATCGATTATAGCTTCACTTACCGGAACCTGCACCTGTTTGGTGAATTTGCCGGCAATGGTTTGCATGGCAAAGCCTTGATAAATGGGATGCTTTTAAGTGTTTCGGCACTTGCCGATATGAGCTTGTTGTACCGTTATATTTCACGTGATTATCAATCACTTAACGCCAATGCCTTTACAGAGTCGGCCACTCCAAAAAATGAATCAGGATTGTTTGCGGGTATTAGTATCAGGCCTGTAACCAATTGGCAGATAGATGCTTATGCAGATATTTTCCATTTCCCCTGGCTGAAATACCTGGTTGATGCACCATCCCGTGGCTCCGACTACCTGTTGCAGGTAACATACAAACCAAACCGGCAGCTGGAAATATACAGCCGCTATAAAAGGGAAACAAAAATTTCAAATGATGCCGATGATTTTCAAATGATTAGCCCGGTTATTGCCAGCAAAAGAAAAAATTGGCGTACCCAGGTTAATTTCAAGCTAAGCAAGCACCTTACATACAGGAACAGGATTGAACTGTCCTGGTTTACGCAAGGGGCCGGCGGGCCTTCCCGTGGGTTCCTGGTTAATGTAGATTTATTGTATAAACCAATGCTGCAGCCGTTTTCAGCCAACTTACGGTTGCAGTTTTTTCAATCAGATGATTATAACAGCCGTTTATATGCCTATGAGAATGATGTATTATTCAGCAATTCAATTCCGGTTTTTTCAGACAAAGGCTATCGGTATTACTTGAACATACACTACGATATAAGCAGAAAATTATCGGTTTGGGCAAGATTGGCACAAACTATTTATCCCGGTAAAGAAACCATTGGGTCAGGGATGGAAGAAATCAGCAGTAATCGGAAAACAGAGGTTAAGTTACAATTAATGTATCAATGGCAGTTTCCGTAAACCAGACAATAACAGGGTGTTCGCATTGTAAAATTTTAGCATGTATGTTTGTAAAAAAATATAATACAAGCGGTAATACAATCAGTATTATACATATATAAATTAACACTAAAATTTAAAATATAAAATTTATAATCCGGTATTTCAATATCAGGAGTTTAAAATTTAACTTTTTCAACCTGCCATGCAGCATTTGTAAACAGGTATTTGTCATGTTATGTACTTAAGGGCCATTTCCGTATAAAAAGATTAACAATTTTTTTTACGTTAGCAAAATATCCTTATTTTTACATTTCATTAAACAAATAATTAATCGCACATGAGAAGATTTTTATCACTGTTTACAATGTTGATGCTCTGTGGAGTATTGGCATTTGCACAAAGCCGGGTGGTGTCCGGAAAGGTTACCGATAATAACGGAAAACCTGTACCATTTGCCTCAGTTATTGTAAAGGGCAAGGGTGCCGGTGTTCAAACCGATGTTAATGGTGAATACAGTATCAGGGTTAATGCGGGAGATGTATTACAAATATCTCAGTTGAACTATGATATTGTGGAAGTTCCGGTAGGATCAATGAACAACATCTCTACATCATTGGAACTGAAAGCAAACACCATCAAGGAAGTTATCGTTACCAGTGCATTCCAGACCAAGCGTGCTGCAAGAAGCATGTCTTCAAACGTTCAGAATGTAAGTTCAGAGCAATTGAACACGGTTCGTGCTGCTGACGTTAATAATGCGTTGGCTGGTAAAGTAGCCGGTGCTCAGATACGTAGCCAGTCTGGCGTTAAAATGGGCGAAGGAGCAACTGTTCGTTTACGCGGTGAAAACGGATTGGGTGCTGGTGCCGGACCGGTTTATGTTGTAGATGGAACCATTATGCCTAATTCAAATGATATCAATACAGATGATATTGAAGATATTACTGTTTTGCAGGGACCTGCTGCAGCCGCCTTATTTGGACCCGATGGTGCCAATGGAGCGATAGTAGTAAATACCAAGCGTGCCAGGAAAGGACAATCTGGTTTCGGTATAGAAATTAATAGTGGTATTACATTTGATAAAATTTATATTACTCCAAATTACCAGAATGCATATGCAGGTGGCGATGGCGATTTCCGTCAATATAAATACAGGGCAGGTGATCCAATCGGCTGGAAAGCATTGGATGGTAAATTCTACCACGATTATTCAGATGATGCCAGCTGGGGACCAAGAATGGCAGGCCAGGAATATATTCCCTGGTATGCATGGTACCCTGGTTCTGAATATTCATTCAAAACAGCCAGTCTTACCCCACAACCAAACAACGTTAAAAGTTTCTACGAAACGGGTATCACCAAAACTAATAACATCAATTTTTCTAAAGCGGGTGATAATTACAGCCTGAGGGCTTCGTATACCAATCTGGATGTTAAAGGCCTGATACCTACTGAATTTATGAAAAGGCATACATTCAACACTAACTTTTCATTGGATATAACAAGTAAACTTACATTCACTGCAAGTGTAAACTACATAAACCAAAAACGTAATACAGAGAATAATGATGGTTATTCAAATCAATCAACTGGTACATTTAATCAGTGGTTCCACAGGGATTTAGATATGGCCAAAATGAAAGAATTACGAGGTTTGAAATCACCGGAAGGGATTTATGCAAGCTGGAATAAAGCCAATCCGGCAGCTTATAGTGCTGACAATCCTCAAGCATTCTATGCTGGTAATTTCTGGTTCAACCCTTACACTTATTTTGATTTGATTAAGAATCCAGATAACAGGGATCGTATTTTTGGAGATGTTTCCTTAAGGTACAAAATCAATAACGATCTGAGCATTAAAGCAACATATCGTAAACAGCAATTAAATACAGACGGTTATAAAATCTATCCGACTGAGATGGAAAACAGTCAAACACAGTCTTCTTTTAATCCATATGATGGTAATGGTAAAGCTGTTTATGGCGTTTTCTCTACGCTTAGTAACCGTCAGAACTATGAATTATTGGTTTCTTACAGTAAAAAAATCAGGGATTTTGCTATCAATGCCAACGTTGGTTATGATGAATTGAAAACAAGGCAGCGTACTTATAATGCCAATACATTTGGTGGTTTAAATGTACCAGGACTTTATTCTTTGGCAAATTCAAAAGATCCTATTCAAAACTCTTTGAGGACAGATAAATCTATTGAAAATGTTACTCAATATAACAGGAGGGGACTTTTCTTCAGGGCTGATCTTGGATACAAGAATTTTGCTTTCATTGAAGGTACATACCGCAGGGATTATACATCTGCAGAACCAACTGGTAATTCAATAGATACCAAATCAGTAGGTGCTTCATTTGTATTTAGTGATTTTATCAAGAACAGGAAAATACTTAGTTATGGTAAGATTAGGGCTTCTTATGGCCAAATACTCAACTCTCTTGGAGTATATGATTTAGGAACTTATTATACTCCAGATCCTAACAAATGGCTTGACAGGTTTGGTAATTCCAATTTTATTGAAACCGAACCTAATACTTTAGTAAATCCTGCTTTACAGGGAGCTACCAATGATGAAAAAGAAATCGGTATTGAAACACGCTGGTTTAAAAACAGGGTAGGTTTAACTGCGACTTACTGGGACAGGACAAATAAAGATTTCCCAGTTAATGTAACTATACCTGGACAAACTGGTTATGCCAGTGTTAGAACAAATGCTGGTGAAATTGCTAAAACAGGTATTGATATTCAAATATTCCTAAAACCAATACAAAGAAAGAACTTTGAGTGGGAAATTAATGCAACTTGGGGCAGGTTAATTAAAAATGAAGTAGTATCAATAGCTCCAGGTGTTGACAGGCTTGTTTCTGCATCAGGTGCTTTCTCAGGAACATCTTCTGCTTATACAGTTAGTGCTGTAGGCCAGCCTTGGGGACAGATGTTTGGAAATGGCATCAAGCGTGATAGTGTTTCAGGCCAACCAATCCTTACTTCAGCTGGTTTATTTATCAGGGAAGATAATGTTAATTTTGGAAGTGTTCTTCCTGATTATACTGGTGGTGTTCAAAATACATTCACATTGTTTAAGAATTTTACCGTTAATATCAATATAGATTATCAATATGGAGGTAAGTTCTTCTCACTGTCTGACTTCTGGGGTACTTTCTCAGGACTTACAGCACGTACTGCTACGTTGAACGATAAAGGTAATTCAATACGTGATGCAGTAGAAGATGGCGGTGGTGTTCACGTAACCGGTGTTGACAATACGGGTAAAGCAGTTGACTATTATGTTGATGCACAAACCTATTTCCACCAGTTCAGGAATGCAAACATTGCTGAAAACAGTATTTATGATTTAAGTTTTGTTAAATTAAGGGAGTTTAGTCTGGGATACAGGCTGCCTGTTGACAAAATGGGTATTGGCAGGTACCTGAAAGGGGCAACCTTTTCTGTAATTGCACGTAATCCATATTTGATATGGGCTAAAACTAGGGACTTCGATCCATCTGAAATCAGTGCCGTACAGGGTGAAGATGGCCAGTATCCAGGTACAAGGTCAATCGGTGTTAACCTTAAATTGAATTTCTAATTTAAGCAATGCACTCCTGGATAACCAGGACATGATCATTAAAAACCTTTAAAATTTATAAAATGAAACATACTTTTTTTAAATCTCTTTTACTACTCTCTGCAGGTGCTTACTTGCTGGCAGGTAGCAGTTGTAAAAAACTGGAAGATTTTGGTGATACCAATGTAAATCCAAATGGTTCTATAACTCCTATTACAGCGGCTTTACTCACCAGTGCAGAAACAAATCTTGCTGGAGTTATTTCTGGAACCGTTAGTGGTGGTACTAAAGCCGGATTATTTGCTCAATATATTTCAGAAACTCAATACACGGATGCATCATTATATGCTGAGCCAACTTTAAACATGGCTGGTACCTACACTGGGCCTTTAATGGACCTGCAGGTAATTATTAATAAAAATTTAGACCCTGCTACCAGTGGTTCTAATGAAGTACAGAGTTCCGGATCAAATGGTAATCAAATAGCGGTCGCCACTATATTAAAAGCATATTATTTTTGGACAATAACAGACAGATGGGGCGATGTTCCTTATTCTGAGGCTTTACAAGGTGCAGGTAATCTTTCTCCAGCTTTTGATAAGCAGGAAGATATTTATACTGGCTTGTTGCAGGACTTGAAAGATGGTATTGCATCATTTGATGGCGGTCCAAATGTTGTTGGAGACATTATGTATAATGGCAATCAGTCAAATTGGAAAAAACTTGCCAACACTTTGCGTATGCAAATAGCTTTACGTATGGTTAATGCTAATCCAACTTTAGCTGCTTCAGAATTTGCTGCCGCATACAATGATCCCAATGGTTTTATTATGACTAATGCTGAAAATTTCACTTTAGATCATCCCGGAGGTAGTTTTAAGAATCCATATTTCCTGATATATGATGGCCGTTCTGATTATGCTTTTTCAAAAACGCTTGGAGATGTAATGAGCAATATGGGAGACGGACGTAAGAATTTGTATAAATCTACGGGAGCTGATTTTCCGTATGGTTTGGTAAGAGCTGACGCGATTACCCTACCAACAACCTATGCAAAATTTCTTTCTGCAGACATGTTGAAGGAAAATGCTCCTGTTGTAATTGTATCGGCGGCTACCAGCTTACTGGCTGCTGCTGAAGGTGTAGAAAGAGGTTGGGTTACAGGCAATGCCGCTTCATTATATGCAGACGGTATTACTGCTTCATTTGATCAATGGGGAGCACCAGGCGCTGCTGCTTATATTGCGAGTCCATCAGTTAATTATGCAACTGGTACTGGCGGTGGAACTGCAATAGGTTCAAATCCTTTCAATTCAATAGTAGGTGCTGATGCTCTCACAACTACTCCATTACAGCGTATTGCGTTACAACGTTACATCGCTCATTTCCCAGATGGCATACAAGGATGGAGTGAGTGGAGAAGAACTGGAATTCCAAATCTTAAACCAACGGCTTTTGCTACAAATACTGATGCCGGTAGTGCTATACCAAGAAGGTATACCTATTTCATTAATGATTATAGTTTAAATCCGGCACAGGTAGCCATTGCTGTTTCAAGGCTTTCTGGTGGAGATAAAATGAACTCACGCATGTGGTGGGATCAATAAGATGTTTTTTTTGATCATGCAGCAGATTATCCTGCTGCATGATCTTCATAATATGCAAACAACATTAAAATAATACAGATATGAAATATTTAAAATTTACAAAGCATTTTGCAGCCGTTGCTCTTGTAGCAATGACTTTTACCGCTTGCGATAAAGCTGATAAAGTAGATCCAATTGGTGACAGGGGACAAACGGTTGTTAAGCTAATTAATGGCGGTCAACCGGGTGAAAGCAAATT
>CALKVC010000089.1 GCA_937996595.1 uncultured Chitinophagaceae bacterium | reverse complement strand
ACTTTATCACCAACAACGGGTGGTACGTGGGTTAGTAATAACCCTGCAGTTGCAACGGTTGATAATGCAGGGAATGTTACTGCAGAATCTGCCGGAACGGCCACATTCACCTTTACAGAAACAGCAACAGGTTGCAGTAATACCACAGGTACGCTTACTGTTAATGGCAATTCAACCATCAGCCTTACTACTGCACCTGCTACAACGGCACAAACGGTTTGTATAAACACAGCCATAACCAATATCGTTTACCAGGTAGGTGGCGGTGGTACCGGTGTTACCGTTACCGGGTTGCCGGGTGGTGTATCCTTTAACTATGTTAGCGGTACCAAAGTGGCCACGATCAGTGGCACACCAAATGCTTCTGGAACATTTAATTATACGATTACAACAACGGGTCCTTGTATTAATACATCATTAACAGGAACCATTTCTGTTACAGCTAATGCAACGATTTCACTTACATCAGGTGATAATGTGCAGACAGTATGTGCCGGTACTGCCATAACTGCCATAGCGTACACTGTTGGCGGATCTGCCACTGGCGCAAATGTTACTGGCCTCCCGGCAGGAATAAATGGGGTGTATGATGCTGGTGTAATCACCATTTCAGGTAACTCAAGTGCGGCAGGCGTTTATAATTATACAGTTACCACAACAGGGCCTTGTGTTAATCCAAATTTAACCGGTACCATAACAGTGAATGCGTTACCAACCGTAACCATCAGTGCATTACCGGCATCAATATGTATCGGCAGCACATCAACTTTAACAGCAACGAATAGTGGCGGAAACCCGAACCTGGTGTTTACCGGTTCAAATAATACGACTACCGCCATACCTGACTGGAGCGCTTCAGCATACACGTATTCATCTATCAGCCTGGCTGCCGGATCCAATACGCTGGCTGCCACTGACCTGTTACAGGTAACCTTGAACATAAGCCATAACAACGACGACCACCTGGATATCTTCCTGGTAGACCCGTCGGGTACAAGGGCCATGCTGTTGTCATCTGATAATGGTGGTTCCGGAAATAATTATACCAATACATTGTTAAGCACGGCGGCATCTAATATTATTGGTTCTGGCGGTAATAATACAGCTCCATTTACAGGTACATACAGGCCTGAAGGCACCATTACAACAGCGCCCGATAGGAGTGGGAATTTTATAGGAGGTAACTACAATGCCGTGATTCCTGCCAGTGCATTAAGTGGTGCACCAATTACAGGAGCATGGACGTTGAGGGTATTTGATGATGGCTTTGGTACATCAGGAACATTAACCGGTTGGTCACTTTCCATAACCAAACCAGGAGCTTATGCAACTGTGTTCAACGGCCCGGGAAGTTTCGGTTCAGTGATACCGGGCGGTGGTGCCACTAACACAGCTCCATCTGTGGTGGTAACACCTCCTGCAGGCGTAAATTCTTATACGGCTAATACTACGGATGCTGTAGGTTGTGTGGGTACAACAGTTGTACCGGTTGACGTAACTGTTAACCCGAATGCAACCATTACGCTCATGACTGCCAATAACAACCAATCAGCTTGTTTCAATGCACCTGCACCTATTGCAGACATCGTATATAATGTAGGTGGCGGCGGAACCGGGGCCGGAGCAACCGGTCTTCCTCCGGGAGTAACAGGTTCTTATAATGCAGGCGTGTTCACCATCAGCGGAACACCTAATGCACCCGGAACATATAATTTTACAGTAACTACAACGGGTACCTGTACCCAGGCATCTGCAACAGGAACCATCATTGTGAATACACCGCCGAATGCCACGTTTACAAGAACAAATGTAAGTGCTTGTAATGCGGTGCCTGATGGAACGATATCTATCAATGCAACAGGTGGTACAGGCCCTTATAACTATGTATGGTCTGGTTTAACCGGTATCGGGGCAACCGTACCGTATGCTCATCCGGGTAACTTCTCATCCGTGAGCGACCTGAATATCGGTTATTATAATGTAACGGTAACCGATGCGGTGGGATGCCAGGCATCAATCAACGGCATGCATATACAGTATGCGTTCTCTGCATTCGTTACCAATAATGGTAGTATTTCATCAAGTTGTGCCAATACGGGTTCAATCATACTGTATGCCAATGCAGGTGTGCAACCGTATACATTCAGCCTGGATGGTGTTAATTATTCTTCAAACAATACATTCCTGAACCTGGCTGCAGCTACTTATACAGCATATGTAAAAGACGGTGCTGGTTGTGTAATTACCAAGTCTATCACTATCGGTGCTGCTGCTCCTGTTGTAGCCTTACCGTTCATGAGGCCTGCCAGCAGTTGCTCTAATGACGGTGTGATAGAAATCTACAGGTCGGGTGGTATTTCACCTTATACGTACAGCATGGATGGCGTTAATTACCAGAGCAGCCATATTTACAATAACCTGCCTGCCGGTGCATACACAGTATATGTAAAGGATTCTAAGGGTTGTATAGCTTCAGCTAATGTTACAGTTACGCAAGGCGCTGCACTGAATGTTAATACAATAAAAACCAATGCAAGCACCTGCCAGAATGATGGAACCATCAGGGTGAATGTAGGCGGAGGATTTGCGCCATATACATATAGTATCAATGGCGGAGCCTTCCAGTC
>CALKVC010000088.1 GCA_937996595.1 uncultured Chitinophagaceae bacterium | reverse complement strand
AGTTAGGAGTTAGGAGTTAGGAGTTAGGAGTTAGGAGTTAGGAGTTAGGAGTTAGGAGTTAGGAGTTAGGAGTTAGTTCAAGCATATAAAGTTCTGTAATAATTAGTAAACTCCGGTTATTTCCGGGGTTTACTGTTTTAATGAAAACACATTTCACATCCGGCTCTTTGTGGATAATTCTAAAATTAGACTAAATACTTAAACGATATAACTTCGATAGATGCAATGAAGATCATATTAAATCAGCGCGTATTAAATCTGCAAAAATCTGCGGGATCTTTTTTACAATTAAGCAATAACTAACTCAGTTCTCTCAGCAATCCTTCCAGGTCTAACGCTTTCGTATACATTAGTAAACTTCCGTCTTCGTTTTTAGGCCATTGATCTTTTGGTTTATCCCAATACAGTTCAACACCGTTTTCGTCCGGGTCATTTAAATACAATGCTTCCGATACGCCATGGTCGGCAAACCCGGTAAACGGGTAACCTGCTTCCAGCAACCGGGAATAGATGATGGCAAGGTCTTTTCTCGTTGGATATAATATGGCCGTATGAAACAAACCGGCATTTCGTAATGGGGCAGGGGATCCGCCTTTGCTATACCATGTATTTAGTCCAATATGATGATGATATCCGCTGGCAGAAATGAAAGCAGCATCTGTTCCGTACATGGTTGTTATTTCAAATCCCAGCAATCCGCAGTAAAAATCAAGGGATCTTTGCAGGTTGGAAACTTTTAAATGAACATGGCCAATGCTTGTTTGTGGAGGGATTTTATATTGATCTGTCATCTTCTTATTTTATTGCCGGGAAGCCGGTAAGCCGAAAAATAAAATTTGTTAAACTTCAAAATACGTTTCCCCGCCTTCCCGGCAATAAAATTCCTTACATCTTTTCCGCCATATCCGGGATATCTGCAGCCTTATACAAACCGGTATCCAGCTTTTTCTTCACTGCTTCAAAGGCTGCCAGTGTTTCATCAATATCCTTATCGCTGTGGGCCGCTGTTGGAATCAGCCTGTAGATGATATCACCCTTTGGTATAACAGGATAAACCACTATAGAACAGAAAATATGGTAATTCTCCCGCAGGTCCATTACCATCTGCGTGGCTTCCGGAACATCTCCTTTCATGTATATCGGTGTAACCGGAGAATTGGTATTGCCAATATCAAAACCCCTGTCTTTCAATCCCTGTTGCAGGCGATTCACATTGTGCCATAATTTTTCGCGTAATTCGGGCATGGAAATAACCATCTCCATCCTTTTAAGCATCCCTTCTACAATGATCAGTGGCAGGCTCTTGGCAAATATCTGGCTGCGGGTATTGTATCGAAGGTATTTGATAACGGCTTTCGGCCCGCTGATGAAAGCGCCGATGCTTCCCATACTTTTTACAAAAGTGCTGAAGTAGAGATCAATATCTTTCTGGCAACCCTGCGCTTCATCGGCGCCGGCGCCTGTTGGCCCCATGTAACCGAAACCGTGAGCATCATCAATAAGGATCCGGAATTCATATTTTTTCTTGAGGGCTGTTATCTCTTTGAGGATTCCCTGCTCACCATCCATTCCAAAAACCCCTTCAGTTATCAGTAAAATACCACCTCCGTTTTTAGCAGCCAGTTCCGTTGCCCGCTGCAGTTGTTTTTCACAGTCTTCAATATCATTATGCTTGAATGCATAACGGTTGCCCATATGCAGCCTTACGCCATCTACAATGCAGGCATGTGCTTCCGCATCATACACAATCACATCACGGCGGTTTACCAGTGCATCAATACAACTCATGATCCCCTGGTATCCGAAATTCAGCAGCATCGTGTCTTCTCGGTTGATGAATTTGCTGATAACGGCTTCCAGTTCTTCATGTTTGGTACTGTTGCCGCTCATCATGCGGGCTCCCATCGGGTTACCCATACCATATTTGGCGGCTGCTTCTGCATCTATCTTTCTTACTTCGGGATGGTTAACCAGGCCTAAGTAATTATTCAGGCTCCAAACGATCATTTCCTGCCCGCGGAAAGACATCCTTGGGCCCAGTTCGCCTTCCAGCTTTGGAAATGTAAAATAACCATGTGCCCTGTCCATATGCTGGCCGATTGGGCCACCGTCTTTAACTAATTTTGCAAATACATCCATTGTTAGTTGATTTATTGTGTTGTTTAAGACTTATCTCAAGATTCTAAAACTAGCTGCAAAATTAAGCTTTTACCGCAAAAAAGCTAACCTAACCTTAATATGAAATATCATGCAGGAAACAGTATGTTTGGAAGTACATTTGTGTAAACCCCATCAGGTATGAAATTGAAATGTATCATAACTTTCCTGCTCCTAATCCATGTTAATTCCATCTTGTTGTCACAGGAAAAGATAACAGGTGCAAAACAGGTGATTAACAACGGGGTTAACAGGCCGAAACTGGTTGTAGGGCTGGTAGTTGACCAGATGCGCTGGGATTACCTGTACCGGTATTTTAATCTTTATGGCAATGGGGGATTTAAACGGTTACTGCAGCATGGATACAGTTTTGACAATACATTTATTCCATACGCAACGGCAGTAACCGCTGCCGGGCATGCTACCCTGTATACAGGTTCTTTTCCTGCCATTCATGGCATCGTGGGAAATGACTGGGAAGAAAGGGATAGTATTGCTTCAATATACTGTACATCCGATAAATCGGTAAGCAGTGTAGGAACTACTTCACGCCTGGGCATGATGAGCCCGCGAAATATGCTTACAACTACCGTTGGCGATGAGTTGAGGCTTGCCAGTAATTTTAAAAGCAGGGTATTTGGTATTGCTATTAAAGACAGGGGTGGAATATTACCAGCCGGGCATAGTGCCAATGCTGCTTATTGGTTTGACGACAGTACAGGAAACTGGATTACCAGTTCATATTATATGAATGAACTTCCCGTTTGGGTAAATGCATTCAACAAGGAAAGGAAAATAGATTCCCTGATGATGAAAGACTGGAATCTTATGTATGATATTTCTGCTTATGACCAAAGCACTTCAGATGCCAATGAATATGAAAAGCCTTTCAAACATGAGAAAAAGGCAACTTTTCCGCATATATATAAAGAGCAGATTGGCCGTAATTATTATGCGGTAAGGGAATCTCCATATGGTAATACGCTTACCCTGGATTTTGCCAAAGCCATGATGGAAAGTGAACGTTTGGGAAAAACCGGGCAGACTGATATGCTCTGTATCAGCCTTTCATCTCCTGATTTTATCGGCCACCGGGTTGGCCCTAATTCACTGGAAATACAGGATACATACCTGCGACTGGATAAGGATCTGGCATCTTTTCTTACATACCTTGACAAATCGATCGGGGCCGGGCAATACCTGTTTTTTTTAAGTGCCGATCATGGCGCGCCACAGGCACCGGCATTTATGAAAGCTAATAAAATACCGGCAGGAAGCCTCAATAAATCTGATGTGAAAAAATTACTGAATGCTCATTGTGAACAACAATTTTCTGTAAAAGGCCTGGTGAAGGCCATTCACGAATACCAGGTATATATTAACCATAACCTGGTTGATTCACTGCATCTTGATTTAGCTGCAGTAAAAAGTTCAATAGTACATTTCCTGGAAAAGAAACCGGAAGTGATCGCTGCATTTGACTATGAGCAATTTGATAAAGTTGTTTTGCCCGCCAAAACAAAAGCACTTTTTGCAAACGGGTTTTTCCTAAAACGGAGTGGTGATATTCAATACATATTGAAATCTCAGTATAACGATGCGGGCTTGTCCGGCACTGAACACGGCGTGATGTACGCATACGACAGGCATATACCGCTGATCTGGTATGGCTGGAGGATAAAATCCGGATATACTAACAGGGAAGCATACATGACAGATGTGGCACCTACCATCAGTGCCATGCTGAAGATACAAATGCCGGGCGGGAGTGCAGGGCAGGTGTTGCGTGAAGTAGCTGAATAAGTATTCATCCTGGCGAGTAACGAAGCAACCAGCATTTGCTGATTTACCAGGAGGTTGTTTCCCGAAAAATCGGGACAGGTCGTTCCTCACCATGACGGCAAAACTTGCAATCACTACAAAACCTGTATTGAATTTTCTCTTAAAACTGTATTGTTATTTTTTCCCTGTCATTATGAATGACAGCATTAAGTGTTTTGCTGCTATCTGGTTCATATGCCGGGCTTAACGGGTCTGTTTTGGGTAAACTGTATAACATGGAATGAGTTGATGGCTGCAAAGGAATAATCTTGCCATTTATTGTAACCTGCCGTATGTTTTCAAAGCCATGCAATACCAGTTCAATATGGTTGAATTGCGATGAGCCTTGCCCGGTTACTTTTTCCAGGTGCAGCATATTGGAAGATCCTGTATAAACGATATTCCTTTTATAGTATAATCCCTTTTCATAGTCAAACGACCTGCCATCATCTTCATAATAAGTGAAAGTGTTGTTATCCTGGCCTTTGTAAATGTGCAGCTTCAGTGTATCTGCAGGCATAACAGCCGTTGTTTGTACCAATGTCTGCATAGGTATGATGCTGCTGCCTTTTACATATACAGGCAGTTTTTGCAACTTCAGTTCAATCAGTTTCTCTGAACCGCCTTCAGTAACAAGATCAGTATACAAGTCGTACCATGTTCCTTTAGGCAGGTATATTTTTGCCAGGTCTTTACCGCTTTCTACCGGAATTACCAGCAGTGATTTTCCAAAACTGAACTGGTTTTGAAAAGCAGGGTTGTACACTTTTTCATCGAATGGATTGTCAATCGCCAGTGAACGAACTACGGGTAATCCATTTTGTGTGGCTTCATAAAAAGTAGAATAGATATAAGGGATGAGTTTATACCGGAGGCTGATATAATTCCTGGAAATTTCGGTTACTTCTTCTCCAAAACTCCATGGCTCGGCCGATTTTGTATTCAGTGCAGAATGATTCCTGAAATAAGGGAAGAAGGCCCCGGCCTGTATCCATCTTGCATATAAACCGGCCGTGGGTGTGCCTATGAAACCACCGATATCCATTCCGCTGAATGGCACGCCGCTGATACCAAGGCTGTTCAGTAAACGTATGCCCAGCATCATGTGTTCATCACTTGAACGGTTATCTCCAGTCCATAATGCCGAATAACGCTGTACCCCTGCATATCCCGATCTTGACAGGTTGAAGGGCCTTTCATTCAATGCTGACTTTGCCCCTTCATAACTTGTTTTGGCCATCAGGTAACCGTAAACGTTATGCGCTTCCAGGTGTGAAGCCTTGCGCCCGTCAAAATCAAACAAAACATTACTGGACATTTTCTGTCCCCAGGTAGCAATTTCATTCATGTCATTCCATATTCCGTTAACCCCATAGTCGGCAAAAAACTTCACTTCCCGTTTCCAGTAAGCACGCCCTTTTTCGCTGGTAAAGTCGGTGAAATTGCACCATCCCGGCCAAACCTGGCCTGCATAATTCTTCCCATCAGAATATTTGATGTATACATCTTCCTTCAGGCCTCTTTCATAGGCAGCTGCCCCGGGTTCAATCTTTATCCCGGGATCAACAATAACGGTAGTCTGGAACCCAAGATCTTTCAACCTTTTTGTCATTTTCAGCGGATCAGGGAAACGCGATTTGTCCCAGGTGAACAACTGGTACCTGTCCATATAATGGATATCCAGCGTGATGCCATCTGCCGGGATCTTTTTTTCACGCAGGGTTTCTGCAATCCTGTATACTTCTGTATCGGGATAATAGGTATACCTGTTCTGCTGGTATCCAAGGCTCCATAACGGAGGCATTGGCATGCGTCCGGTAAGATGGGTGTAAGAGCCGATGATATCGGCCAGGCGGGTATGATAGATGAAATAATAGTTCATTTCTCCGCCACGGGCCCCAAATGACGAAAACCGGTCGTTGCTGGCGCCGAAATTGAAATCGGTTTGGTAGGTGTTATCCAGGAAAATGCCATAATTCAGTCCATGGTGGATGCCCATATAGAATGGTATGCTGGTATATAACGGATCGGCATAGGGGTCGTAACCATATGCATCCGTATTCCAGTTCGTATAACCGTTACCGCGACGGTCGAGGTTACCTGTTTTCTCTCCCAGGCCAATGAACCGTTCTCCTTCCTGCATGGTTTTGTAAGCGGTTACTTCTTCGTTTACCCATGATGTGTTAAGGCCGTTTTCATCAGTATTTATCAGTTGGTCATTGTTGTTATAAAAAGCTATGGAAAAGGGCTTTTTAAGGATCACCGCTTTTAATGAATCTGTTTTTATGATAAGCTGGTTATCATCCTGGGTAAAGGATGTTTTTGTGATTTCCGGTTTGCCGCTTACAGCATATGAAAAATCTTTTTTAAGCGGTTGCTTGTCAATCCTTACGCGAATGATGGATGCTGAATAAGCCGTTATGGAAACAAAAGCATTATCAGTAGTGATGCTAACCGATTGACCATTTGCCTTTGCCGAACGTATGTTGCCAATATGCTTAACGGGGTTTTGTGCATAGATACTAGTCGTACAGCAAACAAATGCAGTACAAAAGAATGGGATCACAATTTTAGTTATCAATTTCATATGCATCGGGTTCAATAATTTCTATGAATTTACTTTATATATGCCAATAAAAAACCGGATACTAATATAGCATCCGGTTTTTTATTGAAAAAAATCAGTAATGAATAATTATAACTTGGTTGTCTTAAACCTTGCTGTTGCCGATGCAGGCGCAGCAGGATCCTTAACCGCAAAATTCACTTCAAATTTATAATTACCCGGAGCGGCAGGAGCTGGAAAGTTATCTCCTCCACTGGTGTAATATCCAAAATATCCTCCGGCAGACAGATTTGGTAATCCATTGTTTGCAACGGCATATTTCTGGTTCCAGTCGCCATTAATCGGGAGTAACAGGTACTGGCCTCCTCCGTTTAAAGCAAGTGTGAGTTCCCATTCACATGAATTTATCCTGGTAAATTGTTGAGAGGGTACCGGAACAGGATTATTCCATCCACCCGGTGTGGCATCACCTACCATAAACAGGTCAGTTGGTAAATTAGGACCAGTGTATTGTGTGCAGGTAAATTTGCCTGTCTGGAAATTAACCACAATCAGGTACATGCCTGAGTTTGCAGGGCCGGGGAAATTATCCGGCAGGTTAAATCCGAAATCGCCTCCATTTTCAAGGCCGCTGATGGTGTTGTTGGCAACAGAGTACTTATTGCTCCAGTCGCCGTTAACAGGCAGCAGCAGGTACTGGTTACCGCCATTCAGGTCAAATACGCCGGCCCAGGTTGTTTCATCAATCCTGGAAAGTTCCTGTGTAGGAACCGGAACCGGGTTGTTCCATCCGCCCTGAGTTGCATTGCCCACAATGAAAAGTTTGCCGGAAGTAGGCAAAGCGATTTTTGGAGGAACTTTGTAAGGAGTTGCCTGTAACTGGATGGTATTAGAAGTATACAGTTCGTTGTTATTTCCGTAAGAAGAAATAACCCTTGCTTCAATGCTGTAGGCAACATTGAATGCAAAACCGAATCCTACCAATATATCATTCAATTCTTTTGCTGTCATGGAAGTTGAGAAAGCTCCCCGTACCGTACGGGTAACTTTTTGCGAAAAATTCCTGCCGGCAGAATCAATTTCTACCACGAATTTATACAGGGATGAATCCTGTGCATATTTCGGGTTGGTCCATGAAAAGGTTACCACCGTATTGCTTGAATCGGCCGGTGCAGCAGCAATGGATGCAACCGAACTGCTAAATTGTACGGCTGTACCATTGCCATACAGGGGCAGGTCACCAACTTTATTACAGGCAGCATAGAATACTACTACTGCAACTGCTATTATTATTTTAAAAATATTTTTCATAATTCAATTTTTAATGCTTCTGTTTTAGATTATTGTGTAACAGTGAATTCACCTGTTTTAAAATTCACAGATATCTTATAAGTGCCTGCACCTGGGGGGCCAGGAAACTGAGGATCGGAATCTCTTTTTTCAAATTTACCGCCCTGCCATGTTCCGCCGGCAAGCATATGATATTGTGTTGCCCAGTTACCGTTATCCTGCAGGAGCTTGTATCCGCCACCGCCTGGCATCGCTATTGTTAATTCATACAGTACATTGGAAACCTTAGTGAATTTCTGTGAAACAACATACGGGTTTCCCAATGGGTTTGACCAGCCTGACGTAACGGCATCCCCTGTAATCCACAAATCTCCGTTAACCGGTACCGGTACTGCCACATCCAAAAATGGCTTGATGGAAATTTTTATCACATTTGAATAAAGTACACCCGAATTATTTGGCAGGCTTGATTTTATCCTGAATTCGAAATCATGCCACATGTCTTCCATGAAGTTTGCCGCCAGCAACGCTTTGTTCAATTCACCTACTGTAAAACCTTTTGACAGGTCTTTTGAAATAGTGAGTTCACCTTTTTTTGGATTGGTGAAATTTGATCCGGCTGAATCAATTTCAAGCGTATAGGTTACGTCATGGGAACTGAGCCCGGTGGTGAACTTATAATCAGGGTTTGTCCAGTTAAATGTAATGGATGGGTTATTGCGGTCTCCAATAAGCAGTTCCATTGCATTTGTTGATGATACGGTTAGCGCCGGGGCGGTACCACCTTCAAAATAAACTTTATTCTCATCCTTTTCGCAGGAAGCGAATACTGTTACTACCAGGGATAAGAAGAACAGTTGTTTTAATATTTTTTTCATGTTTAAAATTTTTCAGGTTTAATATTAATAGCCTGTGTTTTGTGTCAGGTTAGGATTGGCAGTCCTGTTGGCAGCCGGTATCGGAAAAATGTTGTATTTGTCATCAACAGCGGTACCGCTTGCTACGCCACCTTTCCATGGCCATAAGTAAGTACCTGAAGTTAACAGGCCATAACGGATAAGGTCTGTACGGCGATGCCCTTCCCAATATAATTCCCTGGCTCTTTCATCAAGGATAAAATCAACATTCAATTGTCCGGCTGTTATATTGCCGCTTGTATTGCCATAAGCCCTTTCTCTTAACTTGTTGATATAACTTAATGCGAGGTTGGCATCACCACCACCGCCACGTAAATGTGCTTCGGCATAAATCAGGTACATTTCAGATAAGCGGAACACCGGGAAATCAACATCAGAGAAGTTCCTGGTAACATCTGATACCGGCCCTCCGTCTGAACGGATATTCTTGTATTTATTAACATGCAATCCATTTGCAAAGTTGCTTAAATCAGAAATGGCAATCTGAGACGGGCTGGTTCCGAATGCGGATGTGGTGAACATGGCCCTTTTATCTGTGAAACCGCTGAGGTCGCTGAATTTATCAGCCAGGCCTTTTGTAGCCCTGTAACCGTACCAGCCGCCACCTACACCATAATCATTATGGTCATCACCGGCTGCACAGTGTACAAAGAATGTAGTGTTACCATATCCTTGTGTACGTAATCCATCGCAGTTGATGGCGAACATGAATTCATCCTTGCGTTTTTCATTGTCGGCCATGAATAATTCCGAATAATTATTGTGTAAAGTATAACCGGCATCAATTACTTTCTTGGCGTAGGTTAATGCCTCAGCATATTTTTCCACACCGGTATACGTTTTTGCATTCAGGTAAATACGAGCCAGCAATGCCCATGCAGCGCCCTGGTCAACACGGCCATATTCGATGGTTTTGGCCGGTGCCAGTGATCCGTCAATGGCATCCAGTTCAGAAATGATATATGCATATAAATCTTCCTTGCTTATTTCCCTTGGAAGGAATGTACCAACACCATCAGCTTCGGTGATGAAAGTAGATTTTCCAAACAGGTCAAGCATTACCCAGTAATTGAATGCCCTCAGGAAACGTGCTTCTGCAGCAGAGTTTTTAATATCGGTTGCATCTGCGCCGGTGATACCGCGTTCAGCCAGTTTGGCATCGGTGGCTTCACGGAGGTATTCATTAATCAGGGTTACATTGTAGATTGGCCTGGCATAAATCCCTCTAAGGAAAGGATCGCCGCTGCCCCATTTCATATTATGGAAATCCTGGATGGTCTGGTCGTTCCAGGCAACCACAGCTTCATCTGTAGGCAGTTCCTGGCAATTGAAGAACATCCTGATAAAGGCAATCTGGGAACCTTCATCCAGGTTACCACCGATATCCGGTAAACCGGCAGGGCCCGTATTACCACCGATTGATAATGTGCCATAAATTTTGGCAAGTACACTCTTGTATCCTTCAGGAGTAGAGTAGGCCTTTTCCGGAGTAAGGTCATTAACCGGGTACAGGTCAAGTTTTTTAGCACATGAGGATATGGTTAATACCACCGCACATGCTACGATTATTTTATTGATCATGTTAATTTTCATATTAAATGAGTTTATATATTAGAAATCTATATTAGCACCTATTGAATAGATCCTCGGGCGTGGGTAAATGTTGTTGTCTACACCGGTAGCATTTGCATTTTCCGGATCAGCGCCAGAGTATTTGGTGATAACGAATACATTCTGGATACTGGCAGATACACGCAAGGTTGTTTTATTGCGCAGGATATTGCCGAAATTGTATCCCAGGTTGATGTTATCAAGCCTGAAGAATGATGCATTTTCAATATAATAATCAGATAAGTACCTGTTGTTTGTAAACCCGGTTTCCAGGTAATTGGTAGAAACATTGCCTACAAAATTGATCGGGTTCTTAGCTGCCCTTAACACGCCATTATTTGAATTAAAGTTATTATACAGGTAATTATCAACCATACCGTGACCAGCCAAACCTACACTGAATTTTTTGTAAGTGATAACTGTGTTTAAGCCATACATGAAATCAGGGGCCGGTTTCTTGTACAGGTAACGGTCTGCATCGTCAATAATGCCATCCCTGTTGATATCTTCGTATAATCCTTCAATAGGGTTGCCTGCATTATCGTAAACCTGTTTGAAAACATTGAAAACGAATGGGGCATAGCCAACTGCATATTTTCCGATATTGTTACCGGTACCGCCGGAAATGCCGCTTACATCAATACCCTGGAAATTAGGGTCCTGCTGCTTAAGCAGGTTGGTGATTTTAGATTCATTGTAGGTAACATTGAATCCGAAATCCCAGGTGAAATTAGCACGCCTAACCGGTGTGGTATTGATGGTTAATTCAATCCCTTTGTTTTCGATATTACCTACGTTGGTAAGCAGGCTGATATCAAAGTTTGAACCCGGAGCAACCGGGATAACGCTCAGCAGGTCTTCTGTTTTCTTTTGGTAAAGTTCAACAGAACCTGTAATCCTGTTTTTCAGGAAACCGAAATCAAGCCCAACGTTGGTAGTTGTGGTAGTTTCCCATTTGATGTTGGCATCATAGGCAGAAGGGCGTAAGAAATTATAATACGTATTACCAAACAGGTATTGTGCCGTAGGGGAACCCTGGGCATAAACCGGCAGGTATGAATAAAAACCGATACCATCCTGCTGGCCGGTAACACCCCATCCAAAGCGGAGTTTCAGTTCAGATACCAGGTTGCTGTTTTTAAAGATTTCTTCTTTCAGCTTCCAGGCAATGGCTGCTGCAGGGAAATATCCCACCCGGTTGTCTTTAGAAAATTTAGAACTGGCATCGCGGCGGATAGAACCGGTTAACAGGTATTTATTTAACAGCGTGAGGTTAATCCTTCCCAGGTATGATTCAAGCCTGTATTGAGGCTTATCAGTGGCAAACGTAGGGATACTGGTTGGAATGATCTTTCCGTCCTGGCCATAAGAAGCAAAATTTTCAACTTCAGTAAAGAAGTCCTGGTAACTGTGTGTAACCAGTACGTCCAGCTTACTGTTGATGCGTTCAAAATCTTTAGAATAGAATAATGAAACATCAGCCAGGTAGTTTTTCTTTTTCTGCTCATAGTGAGTATACCTTCCTTTGGTTAGGAAGTTGGTAGCAGAAGTGGAATCAATGTTATCGTTTCCTATGCCGCTTGCATTATCCAGACCAAGGTTGGCCTGTATATGCAGGTCGGGGAAGAAAGGTAACTTATAGTCTAACTGTACATTTCCTACAAAACGGTTAACCCTGGATGTGTTGCTTCTGAGGTTCAGGAGCGCCAGCGGGTTGCGGGTTGCCAGCAGGATAGGAGTTCCATCAGTTTGGGTCCACTCGTAATAGCCACCGGTTTTAGGGTTATTGTTACGAACATATTGAGTAGGGTCGAAAGAAACGGCCGCTCCCACAGCGCCTTCATCGGCAAAGCGGTTTTGGGTTTTGCTGTATTTGAAATTCACGTTAACGGCCAGGTGGTCGTTGAAAAATTTTGGCGACAGGTTTACGGCCGCAGACATCCTGTCGAATTTGTTTGTTTTAAGAACACCTTCCTGGTACAGGTAACCCAGTGAAATACGGTAAGGGATGTTGATAGATTTTGTACCGAAACTTCCGGCAGCGCTGATGTTATTATTTGCGCTGAGGGCATTCTGGTAAATCTGTTTCTGCCAGTCGGTGTTTGCATTGCCTAACAGATTCTTGTACGTGTTGTTTCCGGTAGCTGCAGCATCTGCATTAATAATATCCCTTAACTGGTCTGCAGACAATACATCTATATAATCAGAGACACGGCTAACGGTATACTGTGTATTGAAATTGAACCGGGCCTTGCCCCTTCCACCTTTTTTAGTGGTAACGATGAGCACGCCGTTAGAAGCCCTTGAACCGTATAATGCGGTTGCGGAAGCGTCTTTCAGCACACTGATAGATTCAATATCATCCGGGTTGATGGTATTGAGGTAGTTGGCAGAACCTGCTATACCGTTGCTTTCAACAGGCACACCGTCAATTACGATCAGCGGGTCGTTGCTCGCATTCAGTGAAGCGCCTTGGCGGATACGGATCCTGCTACCACCACCTGCAGCACCGCCACCGGTTGTAATTTCAAGTCCGGCTACCTTGCCTTGCAGCAATTGCTCAGATGATGCAATGTTTCCTTTCTGGAAATCTTTGGCAGATACCTGGGTAACAGCACCGGTAAGGTCTGTTTTCTTCCTGGTACCATACGCAACAACCACAATCTCATCCAGCTTTTGATCTGTCTGAACCAGGCTGATGCTCACAGCGTTTCCAGATGCAGTGCTTTCCTGGGTGGCATACCCGATAGAACTGAAAACCAGCGTTGGGTTTGCTGTGGGGGCACTGATTTTAAAAGAACCATCGGCTCCGGTTTGGGTGGAGATCCGGGTTCCTTTAACGGTAACCGTAACGTTTGAAACGGCATTCCCGTTTCTTGATTCGGTTACTTTACCGGTGATAACATTTTGCGCCAATGCGGAAACAGCAGTAAGCATGAACAAAATGACAACCGGTAAAATTTTTGAAATTTTAAGCGTTGTTTTTCTCATAATGCAACTTTCAATTTTAGATTTATATAATAGCAATGTGTAAATTATACGCAAAGCGAAGTTCATTAATTGTGCAAGTTACCCTATAATAGGGAATAATTCATCATTTGTTAATTATTTCTTAACATGATTTTGGTTAGTTTTTTCATTGATTTTGAAACGTAAATGGGCATGTAAGCTGTTTTTTCACTGTTAATTGCCATCGCATTTAAAAATCAATGCCGCTCCATTTTTTCTTCTTCTTTTCATATTTGCCATAATTGAACTTGTATAGCTTGCCCGGCCGGTGCGGTACGTCTTTTTCAATTTCATCCAGGTCTATCAGGAAGTCCATGGCAAAGAATTTTTTCCTGAAATTCCGCCTGTCCATTTTAGTGCCCAGAATGGCTTCGTAAAGGTTCTGCAGTTCGCGAAGAGAAAATTTCTTTGGTAACAGGTTAAACCCGAGTGGGTGTTCCTGTATCCTTTTCTGCAGCCGTTCATAACAGATATCAAATATCTGCTGGTGATCAAAGGCAAGATCGGTTACACTGTTCACATCGTGCCAGTGCAGTTCATTGTCGAAAATATTCAGTTTATGGTGCTGTATATTTATCAGGGAACAATAGGCGATGGTTACCACCCTGCCGGCCGGGTGCCTGTTGGTAGCACCAAAGGTTTGCACCTGTTCCAGGTATACATCGCTGAGGCCGGTTCGTTCTTTCAAAATCCGGTAAGCGGCTTCATCCAGGTCTTCATTTATCTTTATCAGGTCGCCAAGTAACGACCATTTGCTCTGGAATTTCTTCAGGTCGCTGCGGATGAGCAGCACTTTCAGTTTGTTTTCATCAAAACCGAATATCACGCAATCTACCGACAAAGCGATCCTTTGCGTACTTTCTACTTCATGCTGAATGGCTTTTAGTGTTTTGCCGGCTTTTAATATTGCAGATTCTATAGTACCTGACATGATAAAAAGTATTAAACGGGATATGAATCGATATTAATTGGCTTTTATGATTTTTATGGTTTGGTTCTGCGTTGGCGTAACAATTCTAACCATGTAAACGCCATTTGCCATTCCGGCGGCACCTGTAATTTCAATCGCATTATTGCCCTGGGCCAGCATGATATCTTTTCTGAACAGTTGTTTACCGCTCAGGTCGGTGCAAATGATACTGCCTGTTTCCTTCCCGCCCGATTCAATATTAATCCTGAAATTTTCAGTGAATGGGTTAGGGGTTGCTTCTGCAAAAGGCACCTTGCTGGCCGTTTTAATTTTTACAATGCTGCTGTATTTGAAGTTTCCGTCTGCATCAACGCTTTTAAGCCTGTAAAAGTAAACAGGGGCGTTAATGCCAGATATGTCATCAAGATAACTATACTCACTCTTACCATTAGCTGCAATTTTTCCGGCCAGGCTGAAATCGGTTCCGTTAATGCTCCTTTCCAGATCATAATGGCTGATGTTCTGTTCGTGGGCAACCTTCCAGTTTAGCAGGTTGCTGCTGCCGTTTCCTTTGCCGGAAAAACTGATGACAGTTACCGGGATAGGTACCAGTGAATTCAGGTATATGCGGTATTCTCCCGGCTGCAGGGTAAACGACTGGCTGCCGCCTGTAGCTGAAAAAGTTGCACCGGTAAGATAATTATACCAGGTTCCGCCTGTGGGGAATGTAACGGAACTTGTTTGGGAAACAACGTCAAAATTACCGATCACAACCATGTGGAGGGCACCGGATGAAACCCTGAAGCGTTTAAACGCCGGCGTTAGGTTGTAATCCATCTGGTTAGAAGTGAACAGGCTTCCATAAGTGGGGTGCATGCGCAATTTGGCAATGGCTGCATTCACTTCGTACAGTTTTTTACGGTCGGCATCCTGCAGGTATTCCCATTTGATGGGTTTTGAATCGGTACGGCAATCGGGATTGATGGTACCGTTAGAGCAGTAATTGATTGAATATTCGTAGCCCAGTTCGCCAAACTGCCAGATCATTTTAGGACCGGGAATGGTAAGGAAGAAAGCATTGGCCAGTTCCATGCGCTTAAGTGCAGTAGACAGGGTTTTAACATTATATCCGCCCGAACTGTTTCCATATTCAAGCGCATTGTACATCAGCCTTTCTTCATCATGGCTTTCCATATACGTAATCACATGCGGGTTTGCCCATCCTCTTTCCGTGAAAATATTATTCCTCAGTTCCCAGGTGCCGCAAGGGCCGGATGCATATCCTTCTACCGCCTGGCTGTAGCCGCAATTTGAGTTACCCCAAAGCAGCATGCCATAAT
Organism: uncultured Chitinophagaceae bacterium; assembly: GCA_937996595.1. GTDB lineage: Bacteria > Bacteroidota > Bacteroidia > Chitinophagales > Chitinophagaceae > Ferruginibacter. Next base: position 4,208 of record CALKVC010000088.1, on the reverse strand, counting down.
TTGACAATTCTATTTCTTCGCTGTTATCTGCAAAATGTTCCAGGATGGCGTAGCTGCCCGGAGATTTCAACTGCATGGTATCATAATATCTTTTCCAGATGGCAATCCTGCTGGCATCATAACTTCCCCAGCTTCCAACATTGCAGTTTGCACCATTGGCATCACAGGTTTGTACCTGTGTAAAACCTTTGGAAAGGTCGAAACGGAAACCGTCAATCTTATAATTCACCAGCCAGTGTTCCAGTACACGGCTTACAAAATATCGGGTAGCCAGGCTTTCGTGGTTCATGTCGTATCCTACATTGTACGCATGTTTGGCTACCTGGTTAAACCAGGGGTTATTGGCAGCGGGCCGCCCGGTTGCCGAATTCCAGTAAAGCTGCACCATGGGTGATAACCCGAATGAGTGGTTCAGCGCAATATCCATAACTACAGCGATACCTTTGGAATGGCAGTTGTCAATAAACTGTTTAAGCTGATTTGCCGGGCCATAATATTTATCCGGTGCAAAATAGAAATCAGGGTTATATCCCCAGCTAAGGTTTCCTTCAAATTCATTGATGGGCATCAGTTCAATGGCAGTAACGCCCATATTTTTAAGGTAATTCAACGTATCGTTCAGCGTAGCCCAGTCGTGTGTTGCCAGGAAGTCGCGTAGCAGCAACTCATAAATCACCAGTTTGCGTTTGTCGGGCCTTGCATAACCTGAATACAACCAGTTATAGGCAGGCTGGCTGGTCTGCAGGATACTTACGATTCCGGAAGTTAGGTTTGCGGGATAAGGTTTTAATCCGGGATAAGTTGTAGTTGGAATATACTGGTCGTTCCATGGATCCTGTATCTTTTCAGCATATGGTTCAGCAATTTTCAGTGTTCCGTCTACAATATACTGAAATGAATATTCAGTACCCGGCGTCAGGCCTGTTAACCTGATCCACCAGTAATTTCCGTCCGGCGTCTTGTTTAATTGATAAGAAAGTTGTTCGGTCCAGTTGCTGCCGGGCAGGTCGCCAATAATGCCAACCCTTGTTTTAGAAGGCGCATACAGCACAAGCGTGGCTGCCGTGTTATTGGCTTCATAATTTATGCCATCCCTGACACCGGCAGGAAGCGCCTGAATGTTAACGGTTCCAGCCACATAAAACTGTATCGTATCTCTTTTTACCAGTGATCCGTTGTCTGCTTCCACCACAATGATCTGGTTGCCTGCCGTGGTTATGGTGGGTGAAGCGGTGATGGTAGTGGCATTGGCTGCCGTCTGCACCACACTACCGTTAAGGTATAAACGCATGGTACAGTTGTTGTTGGCGATACCGGTCATGGTTATGGTATTGCCGATCGCTTTTGTTATGGTTTCAGGCCTTGGCAGGTAGGTTGGCTGCATCAGCGGTTCGGTAAAACGGGTGGCCAGCGTGGTAGTATAAATAGGGATATACATGTCTGATCCATCGGTATTCCTCGCCACTTTTGAACCGGCACCGTTCCTGAACAGGATGGCTATTTTCTGTATGGTTTCTCCAGGGTCGGTAATGCCGAAATAGGCACGTATGCCGCCATTGATGGTAAATGACCATTTGTTGTTGCCCAGTGAGGTTGTTTGCAGCAATGGGTTGGCCGTATTAAAATTCTGGTTGTATTTTACATAACGCCAGTTGCCGGAACCGGTACTAAGGTTGGTTATAACACCAATATGTACATACACATCACTCACCGGTGTATAAAAGAAAAGGCCCTGGTTTCCCTTGGATGCATCCAATGTGATGGTGAAGGGGGTTGTACTTTCCTGAGCAAAATTAGGCGTCCAGGAAAGTAGTTGTCCGTATGAACAAACAGACACTAAAATTACAAGCAAAGAAAGCAAACCTCTTTTCATAGCAAACAATTTAATGTGTAAATTACACACAATATTACACAATTCCGCTATTGTGTAAAAAACTATTTCATTTTTTACCGGATTGGTTTAACAGAAATAAGGCGGGTACAATGTTGCAGCTGTTTGGTCCTTACTTCAATTTAGATGTTTATTTCATTCATTTACATGCATTTTTCAGAAATAATGTATCAAAAAAATTGCAGGCAACATTTTTATTGTATATTTATCGTTGTGTATTTTTTACACATAACTTGCTAATAATCAATTAACCGATTGCTATGTCAGAAAAGATGTCATCTACCGCCTGGGAAAAACCAGCCCTCAGCCTGTCCCAGATCATCAACATGAGTGTTGGCTTTTTTGGTATCCAGTTTGGCTGGGACCTTCAACGGGCCAACATGGGGCCAATTTATGAGCACCTGCATGCCAATGCCGATGAAATACCGCTGTTATTCCTGGCTGCCCCTTTAACCGGTTTGATTGTACAGCCTGTTATTGGTTATATGAGCGACCGAACCTGGCATCCTAAATATGGCAGAAGGCGTCCTTATTTCCTGATTGGAGCCATATTCAGCACCATAGCGTTGGTATTCATGCCGCACAGCAGTGTTTTGTGGATGGCAGCCGGTTTATTGTGGATCATGGACGTTTTTGGGAATGTGGCCATGGAGCCATTCAGGGCATTTGTGGCTGATAAGCTGAATGAGGATCAGCGTACCCAGGGCTTTGTGATGCAGAGCCTGATGATCGGGCTGGGAGGCAGCATCGCTTCTGCACTGCCCTGGATGATGACAAACTGGTTCAACATGAGTACTACTGCAGCCAGTGGCGTTATTCCTGATAATGTGAAATGGAGTTTCTATATCGGCGCTTTCTTCTTCCTTTCTGCTGTGTTGTATACTGTATTCACTTCCAAAGAATATCCGCCGCAGGACCTTGGTTATAAAGACAAAGTAGTTGAATCCAATAAAGGATTCGGTGGCGGCATCAGGGAAATATTTGATGCGATCATGAATATGCCCAAACGGATGAAAGTACTGTCAATGGTACAATTCTTTACCTGGCCGGGGTTGTTCCTGATGTGGTTCTATTATAATACAGCCGTAGCCAGGAATGTATTTCATGCAACCAGTGAAACCGATCCATTGTATGGGGAAGGAACCAATTTTGGCGGGCTTACACTGGCATTCTATAATGTAGTTACATTCCTGTTCGCCTTTGTGCTTCCCTTCATAGCCAAAAAGCTGGGAAGGAGGCTTACCCACAGTGTATGCCTCTTATGTGGTGCCGTTGGGTTAATCAGTGTGGCATTTGTTGAGAACAAGTATATGCTGTACGGTTGCATGACCGGTGTGGGTATTGCCTGGGCCAGTATCCTTTCTATGCCTTATGCCATGCTTAGCGGTGTATTGCCAGAAAACAAGGTAGGTGTGTATATGGGTATTTTCAATTTCTTTATCGTACTGCCGGAAATCATTGCATCCCTGGGATTTGGCTGGGTAATGCGAAATGTACTTAATAACGACAGGCTGGCTGCCGTGCAAATTGGCGGTGTGTTAATGATTATTGCCGCATTGATCTGTTACTTTTTTATCAATGAAAAAGAACAGGCGGCGCCGGCCAAATAATATAACGTCAACTTATTTCATTTCAAGAATAATTTAACATGAGAAAGATATTTATTACACTCGGCGTTGTACTGTCAACGATGATGGCTGTTGCACAGGCCCCGTCTTATTCCTGTTACCCAACCCATTGGTTCACGGGAATGAAATGGAACAAAGTGCAGGTGATGGTGCATGGAGAAAAAATAGCCGACCATTTCGCGATGGTTAAAATGGGGCCGAAGGGTATCTCCCTTGCCAAAGGGGTAAATCTTATGATGATCAACCGGGTGGAAAACCCGAATTACGTATTCCTCGACCTGAAAATTGATGCTGCGGCAAAACCGGGTAAAATTGATTTTCCATTCGTTAAGGACCTGGTTTTTTCTTACGAACTTAAACCCCGCAGAAAAGGTAACGGTATCGATTATGCGCAGGGTGTAACATCAAGGGACCTCATGTACCTGATCATGCCCGACCGTTTCAGCAATGGCGATCCCTCCAATGATTTTTATGCCGATATGCGGGATACGGGACATGATCGCAATAATCCATTTGATCGTCACGGGGGCGACCTCAAAGGAGTGGAGAACCACCTGGATTATCTCAAAGACCTTGGTGTTACAACGGTTTGGATGACCCCTGTGGTGGAAAACGACATGGCCCGCACTATGGAAGGAGGTACTTCAAGAGCCACGTATCATGGATATGCTTTCACCAATCAGTACCAG
>CALKVC010000087.1 GCA_937996595.1 uncultured Chitinophagaceae bacterium | reverse complement strand
CGGTATCCCAAGCAATCCATTTTATAACCCGGCATCCCCCAGGTCGGCTGCTTCCCGTATGTGGGCACTTGGTTTAAGGAATCCGTTCAGGTTTAGTGTGCGGCCCAATACCGGTTCAACGAATCCGGCAACTGGTGATATAGGAGAAATCTATGTAGGTGATGTAGGCTGGAGTGCTTTTGAAGAGTTCACCATCATAAAAGCACCGGCATCAAATTGTGGCTGGCCGGTATTTGAAGGGATAACAGCCAAATCTGATTATGCCAATGCAAGTAATACCACTTATAATAAGGATGAACCAAATCCTTTGTATGGTACCGGTGGTTGTACGCAACAATTCTTCAGTTTCGGTAACCTGATAAAACAGGCTACCGCAGATAATAATACCGATGTTTTCAATCCTTGTAATACATCTGTTCAAATTTCGAGTGCCAATGAAAACCGTTTTTTTCACCGGGTACCCGCCATCGACTGGAAACATGGTACAGACAGTGCCAGGGTTAAGAAATTTAATGGAAACACCCTGGCTGTAGCCCAGATTGGTTCTGTTTCGTCTGGCGTTACAGGAACACCTTTCAGGGGTAATGCAGCAGTGGGCGGCTCCTGGTATACAGGCAACATGTTTCCACCGGCATACCGGAATACTTATTTTTCCGCCGATTATGGAGGAGCATGGCTCAAGAATTTCAGCATAGAATTTACTGACCAGGTAAAAAGTGTGAATAGCTTTTCTTCCGGCTGGAGTGCCATCGTATGTATTACAGAAAACCCGCTCGACGGAAGCCTGGTGTGCGTAGACCTTGGCACGAACCTGGTTAAAAAGATCGTATACGGAGGCAACCAGCCTCCGGTTGTAGCCATGAGCAGCGACAAAATCTACGGGCCGGCAGCACTGGCCATTAATTTCACTGGATACACATCTTATGACCCCGAAGGCGGGCCTTTAACATATTCATGGGATTTTGGAGATGGCACAGCAAATTCAACTGATGCTAACCCGGTTCACGTATTTACTACCGCCAACGCAAACCCGAGGAAGTTTGTGGTTAAACTAACGGTAAAGGATAACCAGAATGCAACAAGCGTTGACAGCATAATCATTTCAGCCAACAACACACCGCCGAATGTTGTTATCACCAGCCCGCTTAACAATTCGCTGTACACCGTTGGTACCGATACGGTGTATACTTTGCAGGCCAATGTATCGGATGCAGAACACCCGGCAAACCAGCTTTTTTATGCATGGCAAACGGCGCTTCGTCACGATAACCATGAACATCCGGAACCGCTGGATACCAGCAAAACCACTTCCGGGCTTATTTCAAGGGTAGGTTGCAACGGGGATACTTATTACTGGTTTATTCAACTAACGGTTACGGATGCAGCAGGATTAACTACAATAGATTCAGCCAGGTTGCTCCCGCAATGTGGCGGGCCGCTGCCACTGTCGCTGCTTGATTTTTCAGTAGCGGTACGTGGATTTACAAATGTACTTAACTGGACTACTGCTGATGAGAAAGAGCTGGATAATTTTGTGATACAACGCAGTTATAACGGCAGGGATTTTGAGGATATTGGTTCCATGAAGGCGTTTTCCGTTTCAGGTACGCATAATTATGAATACAGGGATAATAGTTTCCTTGACGGCGACGTATACTACCGGTTACGAATGAACGACCGAGACGGCAGGTTCTCTCATTCTCTGATCGTAAGGGTTTTCAACGGTAACCAGGTAAACAGCGATATCACCGTTTCCCCAAACCCGTTTAAGGATAAGTTCTTTTTTGCCGCCGTATTTGACCTGGAAGGGAAAGCCATACTAAATATTACAGATACTAAAGGCGCAACCGTTAAAACGATCCGGAAAACGGTACTGAAAGGGTTCAATAGTTTTGAAATTGACCAGTTGAACGGATTACCGGCCGGTATTTATTTCCTGGAAGTAAAGCAGGGGACTGTAAACCGCAAAACCAAACTGGTAAAAGTTGAATAACAAGAAGCAAAAGCATATAGAGCCATACCTCTAACCAGGCCATTTAAAGCCCCGGTCATAGATATTGTATTTCCCGGGCCATACCTGCACACGTTTTTTGAAAGATAATAAACCATTATCTTTGC
>CALKVC010000086.1 GCA_937996595.1 uncultured Chitinophagaceae bacterium | reverse complement strand
GTGGTTGAACCCGGCGCCTTTGGTTCGTTCGCCGGAAAACTAAAACTTACTGTAAGTAACGGAAATGTGGTTAAGGATGAATACGAACTGGTAGAGATCGATGCATCAGCATACAGGGCAGACAAGGAAATGGCGGCCTTAATTAAAACGAATGAAGGCCCTTTTGAAAAGTCTATAAATAAGGTTATCGGCTACAGCACGATACCGCTTTACCGGTATTTTGTGGTGGAAAACCCCATAGATACGATGATTTTAAATGCCATTCACTGGCAGGTGAAAAATGTGGATGTGGTGCTATCAAACGGCTTCCGGTTTTGCCCTCCAAGAACTACGCCCGATCATACCGGTAATATCCCCATTACTGAAGGTTACATTTATGACATGTTGCCGGTAGACAGTACAGTTAAAACAGGTGAAGTAACCGGTAAACAAATGAAAGACTGGATTGAAAAAGAACTGAACAATGTGTTTGCAGAAAATGCCTCGGAACGATTTGGCGGCTGGGTGATTAAGTTTAAAGGAATGGAAATGACTTTTAAAGCCTTTGAGAAAAAAGGGAAACGTGTTCAAAGCCTTACAATCGGGGGGCAACCACTTGACCCGGATAAATATTATACAATTTGTGCCTGTGAAAGAGACGGCGATCCTACAGATATGTTATGCAGGATGAAAGGGGTTAGAAACGCAATGAATACTGAATATACGTTACATTCATTGCTAACTAATTACCTGGCAGCCAATTCTCCGGTAACACCCAAACCGGCAATGGCAGCACGTATACTGGATGCATCTCAAAACCTGCTTACACAGGTTCACGGTGTTGACTACCGATTTTATTAATAGCAAGCGCAGTGGTTGCAAGCCGCTTGTACAAAATCAATTTCTAATTTTAAATTAACCGGCATGAAAAAATTATTACTGGCGCTGTTATTATTATCTGCAAGCGGAATCAGTTTTGCCCAGGGCGATCACAATCATTCCGCAACTAATGCCAATACAACTGCTTCTGTGCATAGAATTGTTTTTCAGCTTTCAACAGAAGATACCCTGGCTCATAAAGCATTGATGAAACAACTGTCAAATATTACTTCTGTTGCCCCGGACACAAAAATAGAAGTGGTTTGCCATGGACCAGGCCTGCAAATGCTGATGAAAGAAAAAACAACTGTGCTTCCTAAGTTGGAAGAACTGATTAAAAAGGATATCAGTTTCGTGGCCTGTGAGTTTTCAATGAAAGAAAGGAAAGTGACCAAGGAACAAATTTTACCGCTGGCTGGGTATGTTACTGCAGGCATCATTGAAATCGTATCCAGGCAGGAACAGGGATGGAGTTATATAAAATCAGGGTTTTAATCTATTTTTTAATGAAGATTTTTAACAGGCTAATGGGTAAGTTCTTTGCAGTTTTTCTTGTATTGTTTATTGTATCAGTTAATCAGGTGCTTGCGCAGCACCAGGAAATTACAGAAAAGCCGGAAACATATAAGGGAAAGCAACAAAACAATACAGATACCAGTTCTATCCTGCATGCATTCAAAGCGGGCAGGTTCAACGGGCATTTCCGGTATTTTTTTATGGCCACCAACAATAAAAGCGGTCTCACAGATTATTACGCCAATGCAGTTGGTGGCGGGCTTCGATTTGAAACGGCCAGGTTTCATGGCTTTCAAATGGCTGTAAGTGGTTTCTATATTTTTAACATCGGTTCTTCCGACTTTTCAAAGAATGATTCTGTTACAGGTCAGCCTAACCGTTATGAGCTGGCGCTTTTTGATGTGGAAGACCCCGGAAACAAGACTGACATCGACCGGCTGGAGGAATTGTACCTTAAATATAATTTCAGGAGTTCAAATATTACTTTTGGCAGGCAGCTAATCAATACGCCGCTGATAAACCTCCAGGATGGCCGTATGAGGCCTACAGGTGTTGAAGGGTTGATGTTTGAAATCAATGAAATTAAAAAGACTAAAATTGAAGGGGGCGTATTGTATGCATTTTCACCCCGGGGCACGGTAAAATGGTATAATGCAGGCAAGTCGATTGGGGTTTATCCGGTTGGTGTAAATACAAACGGAGTAAAATCCGGCTATGCCGGTAATACAAGCAGCAAGGCGGTGGCATTGCTCGGGATTACGCATACGGTACATAAAAAAGTTACAATACAGTTTTGGGATTTTTTTGCCGAAAATGTTTTTAACACGGCTATGTTCCAGGTTGATTTTTCTGCAAAACAAAAGAACAATGCGTTGCTGTTTGCCGCTGCACAGATTATGATACAAAACGGTGTAAATGACGGAGGAAACCCGGATCAGCAAAAATCATATTTTGGAAAGGGTGCACATTCCACCACTTTCGGAATGAGAGCGGGATGGAAAAATAAGCGGTGGGAAACAAGTTTGAATTATAACCGCATCACATCAGCAGGAAGATACCTTGTACCCCGTGAATGGGGCAGGGATCCTTTTTTCACCTTTCTGCCAAGGGAGAGGAATGAAGGGCTGGGGGACGTGCATGCATTTGTTGGTAAATTGAATTATAATATAACTAAGGCCGGGCTTAAGACATCACTGGCAGCCGGTTATTATCAGCTGCCGGATATTAAGAACTACGCACTCAATAAATACGGACTGCCTTCTTACCTGCAGGTAAATGCAGATGTACGTTATGCGTTCTCCCGGTTATTCACCGGGCTGGAAGCCCAATTACTGGTTGTGGGTAAACTGAACATGGGTGAAACATATGGCAATGAAAAGTATGTATTCAATAAAGTAAATTTGTTGCAATACAATTTTGTATTAAATTACCATTTTTAAGTATGACAAATCTGGATGGTTTTAGACACATATTTGAACCTGCACTCATTCAGGAAATTCAACAATTTGGAACCTGGCAAAGCTTTAAAGAAGGTGACCTGATCATGGATTATGGCAAATACATACGTATGATGCCTATCATCATTAAGGGAACCGTTAAAGTGTACAGGCTCGACGAATCGGGAAAAGAGATACTGTTATATTATTTATCAAGCAATGAAAGCTGTTCTATGGCATACAGTTGCTGTGTGGAAGCCAAAAAAAGTGAAGTGAAAGCCATTGCTGAAGATAATGTGGAGCTGATTGCCATCCCGCATATAAAACTGGATGAATGGATATGCAAATATCCAGGTTGGAAAAATTATATCATGCGCAGTTTCAATGAACGGTTCATTGAACTGTTGAAATCCATAGAAAGCATCGCATTTCATAAACTGGATGAAAGGCTGATCGCTTATCTGAAAGAGAAACAACGCCTCAACGGATCTTCAGTTATTAAAACATCTCATACGGTAATTGCTGACGAACTGGCAACATCAAGGGTGGTTATATCAAGGTTGCTGAAACAACTGGAAAATGACAAAAAGATCATCCTGTACAGGAATGAATTGAAGTTACTTCCATCATTCGGGTAAAATTTTGTTGAATAATGCTGTCTGCAAGCTTGAAAAGCATTGTATCGTAATGCTTTTAAAAGTCATTATATACTACATTTGGTAAAAAAAAGTTTGCATGTCAAAATCAGAAATCAGGTTTTTGGAAGGCCCCCAAAGCAGGTGGAATGAGTTCAGGTTTTCTGTAAAAGTGCTGTTTGAATTCATTAAAGGTTTCAGGACGCTTCATTTTGCCGGTCCCTGTGTTACCGTTTTTGGTTCGGCCAGGTTTTCTGAAACAGATAGTACATACATTCAAACGCAGAAACTGTCTGCCGAAATTGCAAAACTCGGTTTCACCATTATGACAGGCGGCGGCCCGGGTGTGATGGAAGCCGCTAATCGCGGTGCAAAAGATGTTGGCGGAAGAAGTGTTGGCTGCAATATCATTTTGCCTCACGAACAACACCCGAATCCATACCTGGATAAATCGGTGAACATCCGGTATTTTTTTGTTCGAAAAACCCTGCTCATAAAATATTCATATGCATTCATTGTTATGCCCGGCGGTTTTGGTACGCTGGACGAATATTTTGAAGCGCTTACCCTCATACAGACCAAAATGCTGCATGAATTCCCGATAATCATTTTTGATAAGGCCTATCATAAAGATATCATCGAACATATAGAGAAAATGAAAACCAGGGGAACCATTTCCGCTTCCGACCTAGACCTCTGCCTGTTTACTGATTCTATTGATGAAGCGGTAGAACACCTGAAACACAACGCCATCAAAAGATTTGGTTTAAAAGCGGAGAAAAAAAGGCGGACTTCCTGGTGGCTGTTCGAAAAAAAATTCAACCAGCAGCACCAGTGATATTGAAACCTTTGCCGGATGATGCGGAAGTGTTTATGTGCTGGTATTCATTGAATTATATTTTTGGTTTCACCTACTGATGAAAGGGCTGCGGTAACAAATTTATTTTACAAGGCGCTTTTATAACCCTTTTTTTACATGTTTATAAACAGGGGATTTTATTACCAGGATTTTTGCGTTTTTACGGCCTCTTTTCATTAACTTTAGACAGGTAGTGATATATGTGCTGATTGGACCCCCTCTAAATGCGCAGGTATGAAAACATTTAATCAACCCCACACAAACAACCGCACGCTTTACCCTGGTGAGTATATCCCTTCCCTGGATACGGCTGAACTGATGAATGAACTCAAAAGGCCGCATGAGGGATCTGCACTGCAACCATTCGTTAACGTTAGTGAATGCAGCCATTACTTCAAGATAGAAGCTGCCATTCCGGGTGTGAATCGTGAAGACTTCTTCATACATATAGATTACAATACGCTCACCATCTCCGCACTGCATAAGAAAATACAAGTGAGCGAATCTGAAAAATTCCAGTTGCATGAATTCAATTATGAATGCTTTAACAGGAATATCCTGTTACCGCAGAATGTGGAAAGAGATTTTGTAAAAGCTGAATATAAAGAAGGGATACTTTCAATCTACCTGCCAAAATCAGCATCACCGGTTCAGCATGACCATATGGATGTGATTGTTTATTAAATGAACTGTTAGAAATTGTTAACTGCGGTGGTCCTTATTTACGGGATTGTCAGGTTAATCTTTTCATCTTAGTTTCTCAATACATTTACCAGCATGATTTTGGAAAATAATTTCAACCTGCCCAATCCTTTTTCTTTTTTTGAAATGCGGAGACTCTTTGTAAAGATATATCGCGTTCTTGGAATCAGTGCCCTGATCTCCTCCACTTCATGGCTGTACTTTTCCTGCTGGCTCCGTAATAATATTTTTAGCAGGTAAATAATCAAAGGGCCTGCAACTAAATACCAGGTTAACAATACCAGGCAGGCACGTAAGAGCATATTCACAATCACAGTTTTTGGTAATATGGGGTTTGATGGTTGTAACAGGCCCTGAACATATAGGAATATCAGCATTATCAATATGATGGAAGATATCCATTTTTTTCTGCCCTGTTTTCTTATATCTTCGGTCTTGCCAGGTTTTTCATCATCATCCCGGAACAGGTACCGGTTAACGGTCTCGCCATCTTTTTTGCTGAAAATAGCTAACCTTACCGCATACATGCCAACAAGAATACCTGCAATCCCATGAAAAGCAACATAGGAAACGGTAATGAATAAACTATAGTTTGTCGGAGAAGGATCACTTGTTATTTTTTGGATAAAGAGGTTAACAGCGTCCCATAAATGGGTGCCATACACTACCAGTAACACCAGCAACCGCTGTATGGCAGATTCTACCAGAGCCATAATGGCCAGTATGATAGCACCTGTTTTAAAGAAACGGGTACTGCTTAACAGCAACTGGCCGGTTATGCCCTGGAAGAAAACCGCTATATACGCTGTGGGCGGACTGTGTGGGCTGAGCAGCAGCTTAAAAACCGCAACAAGCAACGTAGCCTGAATAACCGAAGTACGGGAAGGGTAATGGTAAGCAATTAATATGATACATGTTATGGCAAGGCTGCTTACAATGAGCCCGGTAAACGGCAATTTTATACCATGCATGATACCGCCGGCAAATGCTTCACAGATTACCCATAAGGCAACCAGCCGGTAATAAACCTGCTTATCATATACGTATTGATGCTGTAGTTTCATGTATGCATTTACCTTAACTTTAACCCTCATTAAATAACAGGTATTGATACGGTTTATCTTAAATGACAAAGAAATTGTTACCGGCCTTCATCCGGGTATCACCCTCCTTGATTTCATCCGTTATAACCAGCACCTGGTTGGTACAAAGATAGGGTGCAGGGAAGGTGATTGCGGCGCCTGTACCATTTTAACCGGTGAGATCAAAGATGGCAATCTTGTTTACAGCAGTGCTACCAGTTGCCTGATGCCCCTTGCCAACGCTCATGGTAAACACATCGTTACCATTGAAGGCATTAACCTGGATGGTTTGAATGCCGTACAGCAGGCCTTTGCAGATGAAGGCGCCACACAATGCGGATTTTGCACACCCGGTTTTATCGTTTCGCTTACCGGTTTTTGCCTGGGAGAGCAGCAACCTGTATACGCAGATGCCATAAACGCTATGAATGGTAATATCTGCCGTTGTACCGGTTATAAGTCTATTGAAAGAGCTGCTGCCGTTATCAGTAAAAAGATGCAGGAAAGGAATGGGCATGATGCCATACGGTTTGCCATTGAAAATAATGTTATACCTGCGTATTTTACAGGAATCAAAGAGCGCCTGGATAAAATCATTGATTCCGGTATTGACAAAGCTGCTCCGGGTAATCAGGCAAGGTTTTTAAGCGGCGGAACAGACCTGTATGTGCAGATGCACGACAGTATTGCTGAGGAACCACTGGTATTTATGTTTGATAATCCCGCATTGAAAGGGATTGCACAGGAAGGGAATTCCTGTATATTGGGCGCTTCCGTTACCGTTTCTGATATAGCCGGTTCTGGTATTTTTAAAAATCATTTCCCGGGTTTGGAAAACTACATTAAGCTTGTTTCATCTACCCAGATAAGGAATATGGCAACGTTGGCAGGTAATTTTGCCAATGCATCCCCCATCGGCGACATGACGATTTTTTTCCTGGCCCTGGACGCAAGCTTACAGCTTAATAGCGGTAACGATAAACGCACGATTAAGCTCTGTGATTTTTATAAGGGATATAAACAGCTTGACAGAAAAGCAGGCGAGTTTATTGAAAAAATTGTATTTGATCTGCCCAAACCGGATGACCATTTTAATTTTGAAAAAGTTTGTAAAAGAACACACCTCGATATTGCAAGCGTTAATACAGCCATTTGCCTCAGGATGAATGGCGGTATTATTGAAAAAGCCGGTTTGTCTGCCGGTGGTGTGGGGCCGGTGCCGTTATTTCTTTCCGGCTGCAGCCATTTCCTGGCAGGTAAAAAACCATCATGGGAGCTGGTTCTTGAGCTGGTTGAACTTGCCCAGCATGAAATAAGCCCGATCAGTGATACGCGTGGATCAGATGCATATAAACGCCTGCTCCTTTCTCAGTTGATAAAAGCGCATTTCATCAGGTTGTTTCCGTCATTACAGCCGGAAGGCCTTGTTAACACCTGATCCTGCCTGCTTTATGGCAAAGCCGGCACTAATGTAAATTTTGATGTATGTCCATTAAGAATATCGACAGTTTTACACATACCCGGGGCGAATCCGTTTACCTGGATGATATACCGGTTGTTAACGGTACCCTGTACGCCTGCGCATATGGCTCACCGTTTGCACATGGAAAGATACTTGCATTGAACCTGGATGAAGCCCTTTCTATGGAAGGTGTTGTAAGGATTTTCACTTGCAAAGATATTCCCGGGAAAAACCAGATTGGCGGTATCATTCCGGATGAACCATTGCTGGCTGAATCTGCCGTGCATTATATCGGGATGCCCCTTGCCCTGGTAGTGGCTGTTTCTGCAGAACTGGCAGCAGCCGCCGTAAAAAAGATAACCCTTGAAATTGATAAACGGCATGTGATAACAGACCCGCGTGAAGCACAGCAACATGGTAACCTCATAGTTCCTCCCCGCACATTCAGGCTGGGCGACAGCAACAGTGCTTTTGATAATTGCGAACATGTTTTTGAAGGCACCGCAGATACTAACGGACAGGAACACCTGTATATTGAAACACAGGGCGCTTATGCTTTACCGGTAGAAAATGGATCAATACGGGTCATTTCTTCCACCCAGGGCCCTACGGCTGTACAGAAACATACGGCTGAAGTGCTTGGCATACCCATGCACCGGGTAGAAGTAGACACTACAAGGCTTGGCGGAGGCTTTGGCGGCAAAGAAGACCAGGCAACTTCCTGGGCGGCGCTTTGTGCACTGGCTTGCTGGATACTTAAAAAACCGGTAAAATACAGCCTGCACCGGATGGAAGACATGCGCATGACTGGTAAAAGGCACCCATATAGTTCAGATTTCAGGATCGGGCTTGATAAGGACCTCAGCATCATTGCCTATGAAGTTAATTTTTACCAGAATGCTGGCGCAGCCGCCGACCTTTCACCTGCCGTACTGGAACGTACCTTATTTCACAGCACCAACAGTTATCATATTCTCAATGTAACAGCTACTGCTTACAGTTGCCGTACAAACCTGCCGCCCAATACGGCTTTTCGCGGATTTGGCGGCCCGCAGGGGATGTTTGTAATAGAAGCCGCTATTGCAAAAGCAGCAGAATCACTGGGTGTTCCTGCTTCAGCGATACAACATAAAAATTTGATTAAATCAGGCGATGAATTTCCTTATGGCCAGTTGGCTGAAAGTGAAGCGCATGCATGCTGGAAAAAAGCAAAAAGCCTCTATGATACAGATAAGATATGTGATGAGATAAGGCAATTTAACAGCAGTAATCGGTTTTTAAAGAAAGGCTTATCATTCATGCCAATTTGTTTTGGCATATCATTTACAAAAATCCTGATGAACCAGGCAAGGGCTTTGGTTCATGTATACCTCGACGGTAGTGTTAACATCAGTACAGGTGCGGTTGAAATGGGCCAGGGCGTCAATACAAAAATGCTGCAGGTGGCCGCACAGGTTTTTTCAATTTCTCCGCAACAGATAAAAGTGAATTCCACCAATACGTACCGCATTGCCAATACATCTCCATCGGCAGCCAGTGCTACCGCAGATCTTAATGGGAAAGCCGTACTGGATGCATGCGAAAAAATCAGGGAACGGTTAATTTTATCTGCTGCTGAGATCCTTGGGTGTTTACCGGAAGCGGTTTCATTAAAGGATGGGCAGGTGTTGATAAACGGCTCTCCGTCATCTTTAACCTGGAACGGATTGGTTAATGCCAGTTATCTGAAAAGGGTTAACCTCAGCGAACATGGGCATTATGCAACACCGGGCATCCATTTTAACAGCGAAAAAGAAAAAGGCCACCCTTTTGCCTATCATGTTTATGGCACCGCAATAACCGTAGTTACCGTAGATTGCATCCGTGGCACATATGAATTTGATGCGGTAAAACTGGTTCATGATTTTGGAACTTCCATGAACCCGCTCATAGACAAGGGCCAGATAGAAGGTGGACTCGTACAGGGAATTGGATGGATGACGATGGAAGAGATCATTTATGATAATGAAGGTAAATTACGAAGTAATGCACTCTCAACATATAAGGTCCCTGATATCTATTCCGTACCGAAGGAACTCGACATCCATTTCCTTGAAACAGCAAAAGATAACCTGGCTATCTTCCGTTCAAAAGCAGTGGGAGAGCCTCCGCTGATGTATGGAATAGGGGCTTACTTTGCATTGCGTAATGCAATTAAAGCGTTTAATCCAAACAGTGATATGGCATTTTCAGCACCTATGACGCCTGAAAAAGTACTGATGGGATTGTATGCTCCCAAAACAGGTAACCGATAAATAAATTCCGGGTTTTGCCAATGGATAATAAGATTTGCATATACAGCGAACGATGTTGGATCAATGGGATGCTTCAGCCGGCTACCGTTTGTTTTGCAGACGGGGTTATCACAGAAATCCTGCCTGTAAAATCTGCTGAAGCCATAGATACAGGCAATCTGATCCTGATGCCAGGGGTTATTGACGCCCATGTACATATTAATGAACCGGGCAGAACGGAATGGGAAGGATTTGATACTGCCACCCAAGCGGCAGCAGCAGGCGGTATTACTACTATTGTAGATATGCCGCTCAATGCAAGCCCGGTAACAACAACTTTAAAGGCATTCAGGGAAAAACTGGCTGCATCTGAAAACAAGTTACACGTAAACGTGGGTTTTTATGGCGGCCTTGTTCCCGGAAATGTTTCTGAGATTGAATCACTTGCAAAAGCAGGTGTTCTGGGAATTAAATGTTTCCTGGTGCATTCCGGTATAGATGATTTTCCGGAAGTAAAGGAACAGCACATCATTGAGGCCATGCCAGTTATAGCGAAATGCGGGCTTCCCTTATTGGCACATTGTGAAGTATTTGAAAAGGAGGTTGTAAACGATTTCGCAGCACATCCAACCAGTTACAGCCATTACCTGGGAAGCAGGCCTGCCAAATGGGAGAATGATGCGATACAAATGATGCTGCGGCTTTGTAAAAGTTATCATTGCCCGGTACATATAGTACATGTGTCTTCGGCCGAAGCATTGCCAATGATTACCGCTGCTAAAAAAGAAGGGTTGCCGGTAACCGCAGAAACCTGTGCCCATTATATTTATTTCAATGCAGAAGATATACCGGATGCCAATTGCCTCTACAAATGTGCACCACCTATCCGTAGCCGTGAGAACAACGTGAAGCTGAAAGAAGCTTTGCTGGATGGTACACTGGATTTCCTGGCTACAGACCATTCGCCCGCACCGCCCGCCATCAAGGAACTGCATAGCGGTAACCTGAAAAAAGCCTGGGGCGGTATCGCCGGGCTCCAGTTTTTACTGCCGGCAACCTGGACCGCATTAAAAGGATATATGTCATTGGAAAAATTCATTCCTTTGATTACCAGCCAGCCGGCTGCATTTTTAGGGATATCCGGCAGTAAGGGTGAAATAAAGGTTGGGTACGATGCCGACCTGGTTATTTGGGACCCGGAATTGGAAGAGGAAATAAAAATGCAAGACATTTATTTCAGGCATAAGGTTAGCCCTTATATTGGGGAAATATTATCCGGGGTAATAAGGCAAACATATGTTAATGGTAAACTGGTATACGACAACAAACAGATCATACATAAAAATTCAGGAAAATGGCTTTTGAGAAAGTAAAAGAAATAATAAAGGAATCACCTGCATTTGCACAATTAACAGACCTGGCTGCTGAAAGGCTGGGTGGTAAGGTTTTATTTGCAACGGATGATTTTTTTGCAGAGAAAGAAAACCTGGTAAAACCGGGAAGAGGTATTTTTATTACCGATAAATATACTGACCGGGGAAAATGGATGGATGGCTGGGAAAGCCGCCGAAAGCGCACGCCGGGGCACGACTGGGCTGTTATTCAACTGGCAACCCCGGGGAAAATCACCGGGTTTGACATTGATACAAATTTTTTCCTCGGAAACCACCCGCCCCACGCTTCAGTTGAAGCGGTGTACCTGCAGGATGGCGCACCGGTTAAAGATTGGGATACTGGTGTGGAATGGGAAGAAGTGCTCGCTAAATCTCCCCTTGATCCCGGTAGCCGGAATTTTTACGAATGCAACAGCGATGATATTTTCACCCATGTCCGCCTGCACATCTATCCCGATGGGGGCGTGGCAAGGTTCCGCGTGTATGGCGAAGTATTCAGGAACTGGAGCCAGGCAGATGAAAATGAAACCATAGACCTGGCAGCAGCTATCAATGGCGGCACTGCCATTGCTTGTAATGATATGTTTTTCTCCGCTATGGGAAACCTGCTGATGCCGGGCCGAGGTATTAATATGGGCGATGGTTGGGAAACCAAACGGAACCGCACACCAGGCAACCGCGATTGGGTGATCATCAAACTGGCTTCACCGGGAACCGTTGAAAAGGTTGTAGTTGACACCTGTCACTTCAAAGGCAATTACCCCGACTCTTGCTCCATTGAAGCATGCATGAGCTATGATGACAGGGCCGTGCTGAACGATGAGGTTGTATGGAAGACATTATTACCTCCGCAAAAACTGGCAGCCGACAAAGAACATGAGTTCAGCAAAGAGCTTACTAACCATGACGCATACTCGCATGTAAGGCTTAATATATTTCCAGATGGAGGCATAAGCCGGTTAAGGCTGTTTGGTAAAATAATCAAATAACATGATGCTACCGGTAATCATACTGATCGTTTTATCCGCCATCCTGTTTATGCTGGTGGTGATGACCTATTACCTGCGTACCATGCATAAGGGATATGAAGAAGCGGATGATGCCGGAGATGAATCGGCTTTGGCCAGGAAAGAGGAAGTGTCAGCCTCCCAGACATTCGTGTACTCCGCAATTATAATGGTTTCGGTTTCCATGCTTGTAGCCCTGTATATGGCGCTTCGGGGAACCGTGTGGGAGGCACACCTTATGGAATGGATGAATATTGTGATCAGGCTGATGCATATCACCTTTGGTATTGCATGGATCGGCGCTTCTTTCTATTTCGTGTTCCTTGAAAATGCACTTAATCGTACCCGTGATGTTCGTGATGAACTGGCCGGTAACCTGTGGGCCGTTCATGGCGGCGGGTTTTATTACCTGGAAAAGTATAAAGTGGCGCCTCAGCAGATCCCAAAGCACCTCCACTGGTTTAAATATGAGGCGTACTTCACCTGGTTGTCGGGTTTCTGCCTGCTGTTCGTTGTATACTATTTCAATGCTTCGGCCATGCTTATCGACAAGAACGTGCTTGACATAACCGAATGGCAGGGCATAGGCATCGGCATCGGTTCTTTCGTTGTAGCCTGGGTGGTATATGATATCATGTGCAAATCGCCGCTGATAAAAAAGGGCTATTGGTTTGCACTAACCGGATTACTGCTGATAACAGCATTTGCCTGGGGTTATGCGCATGTATTTAACAGCCGGGCGGCCTATATGCATTTTGGGGCCATGCTGGGCGGTATCATGGTGGCCAATGTGTTCTTTGTTATTATTCCTTCCCAGAAAGCCATGGTTAAAGCTGCCAGGGAAAATAAGCCGCTGGATCCGCAACTGGGGAAAAACGCCGGGTTGCGTTCTCTGCACAACAACTATTTTACATTGCCGGTCCTGTTTGTGATGATCAGCAACCATTTTCCCAGTACATTCGGTAATGATTATGCCTGGCTGGTGCTTGCTGTAATTACATTGGGCGCTGCCGGTGTAAAGCATTATCTTAACCTGCGTGAAAAAGGGCAGCTTTCCGTTTGGGTGATGCCCGCATCCGTTATCATATTACTGGGGGCGGCTTTCATGACTGCTCCTGATAAACCCGGAACCTGCAAATCTGATGTGAGCTTTGCTGAAGTGAATGCGATTATACAGAACCGTTGTGTAACCTGCCATTCGGCAAAACCCACTGATGAAACCTATGCAGCGGCGCCAAACGGGGTGATGTTCGATACACCCAATGACATTGTGAAGATGAAAGAAAAAATCATGCAGCGGGTGGTTATCACCAAAACAATGCCGCAAAATAACAAGACGAATATTACCCAGAGAGAACGGGACCAGATCAGGTGCTGGATAGACCAGGGGGCTGTTATTAATAAATAGCTTATTGTAATAATGAAAAAAGTTTAGTGTTAAGAAACGTAGGTTTGTCAAAGACTTCAAAAAAATGAATATGACTGTACGTGATTTCAATACATTAGGTTTGGAGGAAGCATCTAAAAACCTGTTTGCCTGCTGCGGTTCAAAAAAATGGCTTACCGGTATCATGGAGGGATTCCCTTTTGCTGATGAACAAGACCTGGTAAGCAAAGCAGAAATTTGCTGGTATGATTCATGTAAGGAAGCCGACTGGCTGGAGGCGTTCTCACATCATCCCAGAATTGGCGATGTTAAAAGCCTTACGGAAAAATTTGCGGGCAGTGAACAGGCGTCTGTAGGAACTGCCCCGGCTCAACTGATTGAAGCGCTCCTGCAGGCCAATAAGGCTTACGAAGATAAGTTCGGCTTCATTTTCATTGTATGTGCCACGGGGAAACCTGCTGCTGAAATGTTGCGCCTGCTGCACGACAGGCTGGTGAACAGCAGGGAGGAAGAATTGGCAATAGCCATGGGGGAACAACATAAAATTACCCTTATCAGGTTTCGGAAACTGCTTGATGAAGCATCATGGCAGTCACTAAAACAAAGCCAGCTAACAACACATGTGCTGGATACTTCCCTTGGCAAACCGGGCAGGGATATAACCATCAGGCTTAAAAAGAAATTTAATAAGGGCTGGCTAACTATCAGCCAGGGCATAACAAATTCCGATGGAAGGATTACCGACCTGTTACCACCCGCAAAAATATTGTTGCCGGGTAATTACAGGATACAGTTTGAAACCGCCGCTTATTTTAATTCCTTAGCAGTGAAAGGATTTTATCCATCCGTGGAAATTGAATTTACCGTTTTTGATGACAGCCATTACCATGTTCCGCTGTTAATAAATCCCTATGGATACTCAACTTACCGGGGAAGTTAGTAACCTTGAAGGTATATTTGCCTGTATTGGAACAGGCATTCCGGCTTATTAAATAACAGGCCGTTAATGGGCAAAACAATACCGTATAAATACATTGCTGAAAAAATTAAAAAGATTATAGATGAAACAGACGATCCCTTCTAAAAAAAGAAAAGAACTTTTTGCAAAACTGAAAAAAGCAAATACAGCCTTTCAGAAAGTGTACCCGGGCGACAGGCCGGACAGGCAGGCAATCCACACTGTTTATGGTGGCGCAAACCTCTTTAAGTACAACGCAGCTCAAACTTTAGGGGAAAGGGCATTGGAAACATTCCAGGCATATGCCCCGGATTTTATCAGTTTCGGAAAAGTGTTCGGCCTCGATGGAATCGGCCAGTTAGATTCAAACGCTTCTTATACAACCATTAAGGAACATTATGAATCGCTTCCGGCTGCAGAACGTAAAAAACACCCGGCCAGGTTATCGTATGAAGTGTATCATAAAGTGATGCGTAAACTGCAGACAGAGGCAGTGGAAGATTTCCGGATTGACTTTGAAGACGGATATGGCAACAGGAGCAATGAAGAAGAAGACGCAACCGCTATAAGTGCCGCTAAGGAAGTGGCAAAAGGAATGAAGAAGAAAGTATTGCCGCCGTTCATCGGCATACGCATCAAGCCTTTTACCGAAGAAATGAAAGAGCGCGGGCTTCGCACTCTCGAATTATTCATCACTGCACTGGTTGGGGAAACCGGTGGCAAACTGCCTGCAAATTTTGTAGTGATGCTGCCTAAAGTTACCATCCCTGAGCAGGTAAGCACCCTCGTTAGTTTCTTTGAAATACTGGAAGAGGAACTGGAATTACCAGACGGCGCTTTAAAAATGGAGATGATGGTGGAAACTACCCAGTCTATCATGGATAAGGATGGTATAAACCCTTTATACAGGTTCATTAAAGCAAGTAATGGAAGGTGTATCGCCACCCATTTCGGAACTTATGATTACACGGCTTCTTGCAGCATTACGGCCAAATACCAGGAAATGGACCACCCGGTGTGCGATTTTGCCCATCATATGACGAAGGTTGCCCTGGCACATACAGGTATCTGGTTATCTGATGGCGCTACCAATACCATGCCTATCGGCCCGCACCGGGGAGAAGAGATGACAGAAGAACAACTGAAGGAAAACAGGGATACGGTACACCGTGCCTGGAAGAAAGGCTACGACCATATACGGCATTCATTGTGGAATGGTTTTTACCAGGGGTGGGACCTGAACCCGGCTCAGTTTCCTATGCGGTATGCCGCTGTATTCGCTTTCTTCCTGGAGAGTTATGATGATGCGGTGGAAAGGCTGAAAACCTTTGTGGAGAAAGCGGCGCGTGCCACACTGATTGGAGATGTGTTTGATGATGCCGCTACCGGGCAGGGGCTGTTAAATTATTTCCTAAGGGCATTGAACAGCGGCGCCATCACCGAAGAAGAAGTGCTGGTTACAGGACTAACGCTGGAGGAGATACGCGGAAGGTCGTTTAAAAAAATCCTGGAGAACAGGAAAAAGTGATAATACTTTTCTTTCAAAGCCGCAAAGATGCATCATGATTCTTTGCGGCTTATATTTTTCAATGGTATTTGCATCAATATGAACACCTGGCAATTCATACTCAATAAGCTGTCAACATCAGTGGATGTTGTACTGTTATATGTGCTGGAAAGCAGGGGTAGTTCTCCGGGCAGGCAGGGGTTTCATATGGCTGTTGCCGCCGACAATCAGATGAAAGGCACCATCGGCGGCGGTATCATGGAACATAAATTTGCAGAACTGGCGAAATCAATGCTGGATAAAAATGAACAGGCGAACAGGCTGTTTAAACAGGTGCATGATAAGTCGGCAAAGAAAGACCATAGCGGTATGATTTGTTCAGGTGAACAGACTGTGTTCCTCTACCAGGTTAAGCAACATGAAAAGGAATGTATTGCCGAATTGATAAATAGTTTGAGGGAAAACCGGAACGGCACTTTATATCTTTCCCAATCGGGAATGAGTTTCAGGGATGAAAAACCCGATAGGGATTATTTTTTTGAAAGGATTGATGAAACCAATTTCTTTTATACAGAAAAAACAGGGTTCCGCTACCGGTTGCATATTATAGGTGGCGGCCATTGTTCCCTTGCCTTATCAAAACTCTTGGAAGGGATGGGGTTTTATATTAGCCTGTATGAAGTAAGGGAAGGGTTGAACACCATGGAGGAAAATGTATTTGTACAGGAAAAACATATGATTGATTCCTATGAACAGCTTTCAGGGTTGATTGAAGGAGGATATGATGTTTTTGTAGTAATCATGACATTCGGTTACCGTACCGATGATTTGGCACTGCGGGCGTTGATGGAAAAGAAATTCCGGTATATAGGTATGTTAGGAAGCAAACATAAAGTTGAGAAAATGATGCAGGAATACCGGGCCGAAAAAATAGATGAACGCCTGTTAAAACAAGTGCATGCTCCGGCGGGGATACAGATAAAAAGCCAGACAGCGGGGGAAATTGCCATCAGCATTGCGGCAGAACTGATAGCTGAAAAAAATAAAAATCAGTAAGTTATTTTATCCTCTTTGTCCTTCCATGCTTTAAAAACTGACAGCGCTTCCTCACTTCCCAGTGATATGATTGGTATTTTCCTTGAATCAATCCCGGCAGCCATTTCATCATATATCATGGAATCATCAAAACCGATATCTGAGGCATCTTGCCTGTTATTGGCAAAGTATATCACTTTGGGCCTGGCCCAGTAGATCGCTCCCAGGCACATCGGGCAGGGCTCACAACTGGTATAAACCTCGCAGCCGTCAAGCTGGAAAGTATCCAGTGTTTTACAGGCATCCCTGATGGCAACAACTTCGGCATGCGCTGTTGGGTCATTGGTTGAGGTAACTTTATTGTTTCCCCTGCCAATAATTGTATCATCCTTTACGATGATGCAGCCAAACGGGCCGCCATCATTATTCTCAATGCCCTTCCTGGCCAGGTTAATAGCCTCATGCATGAATTTTTCTTCCCTCGTCATAATAAAATATTTACAGGAGGGTAAATATAATTAAAAAGTATAAACAGGATCTGGTTAATGCTTATTTTAGATCCAAACAATGCAGGTCTTCACCGGTTTTTTATTATAATCCGCTGTAATAGTCATAGCCGCGTTCATACCAGTAATCAGGTGGGCGCTGGCTGCTGAAACTGATGGTGCCAATACGTTTCAGGTGCTTGATGCCATATTTTACCGGGATGATAAGCCTGAGCGGATACCCGTTATCTGAGGGTAAGGGTTTCCCGTTCATCTCATAACATAAGATTGTTTGCGGATGCATCATACTTTTATTATCAATGCCTACATAGTATTCCTTATCCGGCGTTGCGAGGCCGGTGAATTGCAGTTTTACCTGCTCATGCAGCCCGTATTTTTTTACGAAATCACTGAAGCGGACGCCGCCCCAGTGTGACACCTGGCTCCAGCCTTCAATACATTTGAAATCAAAAATCACTTCGGTACGCGGAAGCGATTTTATTTCCTGCATGTTTATAAAAAGGGTATCGCCGGGAGAACGTATAACCTGTAGTTTCCAGTTGGCAGTATCAGGATCTGTTTTTAACCCCAATTTTCCATTCACCCTTACCACAGGTGCAGCCTTGCTTTTCGGGTATGTTTTGGTGAATTTTTCTTTACTGAAAAAATGAAGGAATACGAATCCATTAGCATCCAATACCGTTCTCAGCGGTTTGGGGGTGCCCGAGTCTTTTGGCTGACGCTGCAGCCATTGCCAGCCGGCAACCACTGAAACCAGGAAAGCGAAAAAAACCAGAAAGATCGGAA
>CALKVC010000085.1 GCA_937996595.1 uncultured Chitinophagaceae bacterium | reverse complement strand
GATCTCCATACAGGCTGCATTTCAGGAGGCCATGTTTTATTTATTACCAGGCTTACCCTGAAATCATAAAAGGAGGGATGCTGAGCGATGCGATCATCACGATGAGCAGCTTAAACCTGATTGCCGGTGAACTGGACGCTTAATGAAATTATAAATTTTAAATTATCAATTTTAAATTATAAATGTAAAGATTGATGTAATAACCGGAATGCCCGTTTTACATTCATTATTTTACATTGTTAAATAGATTTTAGTATTAAAAGTTAATTAATAAGTTTTAAATGTAAAGGTTGATGTACAAATCAGGATTTCCCTTTTTACATTTTACATTTTACATTCATTATTTTACATTTTATCATGGTTACATTTTCACAAGATAAGCTGGATAAGGTAGCGGAAATCATTTCGCATTACCCGGAAGGAAGGCAAAAAAGTGCTTTGCTGCCGGTATTGCACCTGGCCCAGGAAACCTTTGGCGGATGGCTGGATGTGCCGGTGATGGATTATGTGGCATCACTCCTTAAGATTGAACCGATTGAAGTGTATGAGGTGGCGAGCTTTTACAGCATGTATAACCTGAAACCAGTTGGGAAATATATGTTTGAGGTTTGCCAGACAGGCCCTTGCATGCTGAATGGCAGTGACGATATCATAGCCTATATCAAGCAAAAACTGAATATAGGAATAGGTGAAACAACGGCCGACGGCATGTTTACCCTTAAAACGGTTGAATGCCTGGGCGCCTGCGGGTATGCCCCGATGATGCAGTTGGGTAAGCATTACCGCGAACACCTAACCAGGGAAAAAGTGGATGCGATCATTGAAGAATGCAGATCAAAAGCTAATTGAAATGATTAAAGCAAGGGTAATCATATTGGGATCAGTTTTTTTATTAACGGCATGTAACAGCGCCGGAGATAAAAAGGGTATGCAGCCAACAGATAGTGTTGCTCCCATAAAATTGATTACAGATACAAATGCCATTGCTTCAGCCATTGACAGCCTGCATACGGCACAGAATTCTATTGAATGGGATGGGGTGTATAAAGGGGTGCTTCCCTGTGCAGACTGCAGCGGAATAGAAATAGAACTGGCGCTTTTCAAAGACCAAACGTATACGATTACCCGAAAATATCTTGGTAAAGGAGGATCATCAAATTCAAACAGTAAGATTCCATTTTCCTGGGTAGATGGGAATACCATCCGGCTCGACGGTGTTATTGACGGGCCCTCGATGTACCTGGTAGGAGAAGGCAGTGTAACACAACTGGATATTAACGGCAGGATGATAAAAGGTGCTTTGAAGGATAAATATGTTTTGCGCAAGCAACAGCAGTAATTCATGTATTAAACAATAAGGCCAACCGGCAATGAGTAGAAAATTATTATTAGAAAAAGCACATGTGGAAGGCATCCGTCACTTTGACGTGTACAGGCGCGAAGGCGGGTACCGCAGTGTGGAGAAAGCGTTACAGATGGCTCCGGCAGATATTGTGGAGGAAGTGAAGAAGAGCGGGCTCAGGGGCCGTGGCGGAGCCGGTTTCCCAACAGGCATGAAATGGAGCTTCCTCGCAAAACCCGAAGGTATTCCTCGTTACCTGGTTTGTAACGCAGATGAAAGTGAACCCGGTACGTTCAAAGACAGGTACCTGATGGAATTTATACCTCACATACTTATTGAGGGTATGGTGGTTTCGGCATATGCATTGGGCAGTAATAAGAATTACATTTATATACGCGGCGAATATGCCTGGATTGCAGACATACTGGAAGCAGCTATTGATGAAGCAAGGAACAACGGTTTCCTGGGAAAGAATATCCGGGGTTCAGGTTTTGATTGTGAAATATATGTACAACGGGGAGCCGGTGCATATATTTGCGGGGAAGAAACCGCCCTGCTGGAAAGCCTGGAAGGCAAACGGGGTAATCCAAGGATTAAACCTCCTTTTCCTGCCGTTAAAGGGTTGTGGGATTGCCCAACCGTAGTTAATAATGTAGAAACACTGGCAGCAGTGGTTCCAATCATAAATGAAGGTGGGGAGTCATATTCAAAAATAGGTGTTGGTAAAAGTACCGGAACAAAATTGATTAGCGCTTGCGGCAACATCAATAAACCTGGTATCTACGAAATTGACATGACTATTACTGTTGAAGAATTCATTTACAGTGATGAATATTGCGGTGGAATACCCAATGGTAAAAGGTTGAAAGCATGTATCCCGGGAGGAAGTTCTGTTCCCATTTTGCCAGCAAACCTGTTGCTTACTACCGCTAAAGGTGAGAAAAGGCTGATGAACTATGAAAGCCTGAGTGATGGTGGATTTGCTACCGGTACCATGATGGGATCAGGTGGTTTTATCGTATTGGATGAAGACCAGTGCATTGTAAAAAATACGTATACACTGGCCAGGTTTTATCGCCATGAAAGTTGCGGGCAATGCTCACCCTGCCGGGAAGGTACAGGCTGGATGGAAAAGATCCTGAAGAATATTGATGAAGGGAAAGGTGCTATGAGTGATATCGATTTGTTATGGGATATTCAAAGAAAAATTGAAGGGAATACGATTTGTCCGCTGGGAGATGCCGCCGCATGGCCGGTTGCCGCTGCCATCAGGCATTTCCGCGATGAATTTGAATGGCATGTAAAGAACCCTGAATTATGCCTTACAAAGAACTACGGGCTGGCACATTACGCAGATCCAATTCATGTGCCGGTAACTGCATAGAATGGTTCACACATAAAACAGTTCGTATGATAAATTTAAAAATAGCATTGTAAGATTTGTTAATAACATATAAACTTTGCGTCTTTGCTCCTTTGCGGGCTTTGCATGAAACAAAATAACATGGCCGACGAAATAAAAACATTCAAAGTAACCATCGACAACATTACCATCGATGTGGCGCCCGGCACCACCATCTTGAATGCTGCCCGCAAAATTGGTGGTGATGTTACCCCTCCAGCCATGTGCTATTACAGCAAACTGGAAGGAAGCGGTGGCAAATGCCGCACATGCCTGGTGGAAGTGGCAGCCGGCTCAACAGCCGACCCCAGACCGATGCCTAAACTCGTGGCCAGTTGCAGGACAACAGTGATGGATGGGATGGTTGTAAAAAACATGACCAGTGAAAAAGTTACCGATGCACGTAACGGTGTTGTTGAATTTTTACTGATCAATCATCCGCTGGATTGCCCCATCTGCGACCAGGCCGGAGAATGCCATTTACAAGACCTGGGTTATGAACATGGAAAAGAAGGAACCCGGTACAAATTTGCCAGAAGAACATTTGTGAAAGAAGATATCGGTCCGTATATACAATTGCACATGACGCGATGCATATTGTGTTATCGCTGTACGTATGTGGCAGACCAGATAACCGATAAACGCATTCATGGTGTGGTAGATCGCGGCGACCACGCAGCTATATCAACTTATATTTCCAAAGCCATCAGCAATGATTTCAGCGGAAATATGATTGATGTGTGCCCTGTTGGAGCACTTACTGATAAGACTTTCCGGTTCAAGAACAGGGTTTGGTTCACTAAACCGGTAGATGCACACAGGAATTGTGAAAACCCCAAATGCTGCGGTAAAGCTACTTTATGGCTGAGGGGCGACGAGGTGTTCAGGGTAACAGCAAGGAAAGATGAATGGGGCGAAGTGCAAAGTTTTGATGGTAAAACCGGGTGGATTTGCAATACCTGCCGGTTTGATAAAAAGAAAACATCTGACTGGACGATAGATGGATTGACAACCATCAGCAGGCATTCGGTTATTGGAACCAATAAGTACAAAACGCTTACGGTACCTGAAGAAACCGTTCAGAAAGTGATGCATGGGCTAAACCCGAAACTGATCATGGATATTCATAGTGTAAGTGAAGTGAACAACCAGGATATTCATCTTAGTAATTTAAACCGTCCTGCCCAGGCTGCTGATTTCAGTAAATCTGGCCAGCATGCATCGGTATCACGGGAAACAAACCCGGGCGTGAAGCAATTGAAAGATGAGAAATAAAAGCTGTTTATAAAACAGGGAAAAAATATTGGATTAAACGGATTGTAAACATAGATTATGCTATTAGCTGTAGACCTGGCATTGATTATTGAAAAACTGGTGCTGATCATTGTCGTAGTGATGGCATCGCTTGTAATAGCGATGTACACCACATTTGCCGAACGTAAAGTGGCTGCCGTATTGCAGGATAGGCGCGGGCCAAACCGTGCCGGGCCTTTCGGTTTGTTACAGCCGCTGGCCGACGGGCTCAAATTATTCTTCAAGGAAGAGATCATTCCGAATTTTTCCTCAAAATTTCTTTTTGTTTTGGGCCCTGGCCTGGCCATGTTAACAGCCATGATGACCAGCGCTGTGATACCCTGGGGCGATAAGGTGGAATTATTCGGGCGCAATATCTCTTTACAGATTGCTGATATCAATATCGGGATATTGTATGTGTTTGGTGTTGTGAGCATGGGAGTATATGGCATCATGATCGGTTCATGGGCCAGTAATAACAAATATTCGCTCCTGGGTGGATTGCGGGCCGCATCGCAGATAATAAGTTATGAACTGGCCATGGGTATTTCACTGATAGCGTTGCTGATGGTAACGGGTACGCTTAGCCTGAAAGAGATGGTAGTACAGCAACAAAGCGGGTATTGGAATATTGTATATCAGCCGCTGGGGTTCCTTATCTTCCTCATATGCTCGTTTGCGGAATGTAACCGTACACCTTTCGATTTGCCGGAAGCGGAAAGTGAACTGATTGGCGGTTACCATACGGAATATTCATCCATGAAACTGGGATTTTATCTTTTTTCAGAATACATCAATATGTTCATCAGCAGTGTGATCATGGCAACCCTGTTTTTTGGAGGTTACGATATACCGTTTGTGGATGAGACGACATTGACTGCCAATACAGCAGCTATATTGGGCGTGCTGGCATTGATGGCTAAAGTGGTATGTTTCATATTCCTGTTCATGTGGGTACGCTGGACGATACCAAGGTTCCGTTACGACCAGTTGATGTATCTGGGATGGAGGATCATGATACCGCTGGCATTATTCAATATGCTGGTAACCGGTGGCGTGATACTGTATTTTAATAAATAAGCCTGACAAAAACAGAAACATTATTTTTGCAAACCTTTTTATAAATGCAAGCACTAACTAACAGGATAAGCCAGGTAAGCCGCAAACCGATGAGTTTGTGGGAACGCCTGTACCTGCCTGCCATTTTTAAGGGTATGATGATCACATTCAGTCATATTTTTAAGAAAAAACCGACCATTAATTACCCGGAGAAAAAAAGGCCGTTCAGCCCGGTGTTCCGCGGACTCCAGATATTGAACAGGGATGAAGAAGGGCGTGAAAATTGCACGGCATGCGGATTATGCGCTGTTGCCTGCCCGGCAGAAGCCATCACCATGGAAGCGGCTGAAAGGCAACCCGGTGAAGAACACCTGTACCGCGAAGAAAAATATGCAGCCAAATATGAGATCAATATGCTGCGATGCATTTTTTGCGGGTTATGTGAAGAAGCCTGCCCGAAGGATGCCATTTACCTGAGTGAAACTTTTACTCCGGCCGATTACCAACGGAAGCAATTCATATATAACAAGTCGGAATTGCTGATACCGCATCCAAAAGAAAATCCGGAGGAATACAAAAAAGCATTAGGTAACAGGCCGGTTAAAGCAGAAGTAAAATAGTTATAGCAACCAATGAACATTACAACCATACTATTCATTTTATTGTCGGCGATGGCAGCAGGAAGTGCGATCATGATGTTGCTGAATAAAAACCCGGTTAAGAGCATCTTATGGCTTATCGTGGTTTTCTTTGCCATTTCGGGGCACTATGTGTTGCTGAATGCACAATTTCTTGCTGTTGTTAATATCATCGTTTATGCGGGAGCTATCATGGTGCTGTTCCTTTTTGTGGTGATGCTGATGAACCTGAATGCCGATTCTGAACCTGCAAAGAATTACCGTCTGCACCTGATAGGTGTCATTTCCGGAGGTTCCCTGCTGCTGGTGCTTGTTTCGGCTTTGATGAAAATGGAAATGCAACAGCCGGTACAGATGAAAATTGGCGACGCCGGACTCATTGCAAACCTTGGCCGCACGCTGTTTACAGACTATGTGGTACCGTTTGAGATAAGCAGCGTATTATTCCTGAGCGCCATGGTTGGGGCGGTTGTAATCGGTAAAAAAGATTAATCAGATCATGGATATAAAAGCATACATCATTCTTTCGCTTACCCTGTTTACCATTGGTATCATTGGGGTATTGGTACGCCGCAATGCCATTATTATTTTTATGTGCATAGAACTGATGCTGAATGCCGTGAACCTGTTGCTGGTGGCGTTTTCAAAGATGCATGCTGCCAGTGAAGCAGCAAAGGCATCGCCCAGTTTCGCTTCCGATGCACAGATATTCGTATTTTTTATCATGGTGGTTGCAGCTGCAGAAGTGAGTGTTGGCCTGGCAATCATTGTTATGTTATACCGGAATACACATTCTGTGGATGTGAATTTTTTAAACCGACTTAAAAACTAAGCTCAGCAAGTAGCTGGTAATTTATGAGTAATGTTCTTCAAATAGCCTGGCTGATCCCAATACTGCCCCTGGTTGGTTTTATCATCAATGGTTCGGGCCGTAATGTATTGTCGAAAGGCGTTTCAGGTTTCATAGGGAGCTCAGTGGTACTGGCTTCATTCCTCCTGAGCTTGTATGTATTCATACAGGTGAAAAACGGTAATACACATGTTGCGCATTATTTCAATTTCATCAATATAGAAACACTCAGGATCGCTTTTGATTTTAAGATAGACCAGCTTTCATCACTTTTCCTGCTGATCATCACAGGCGTGGGCTTCCTGATACATGTTTACTCCACATCATATATGCATGATGAACCGGCAAAGGATTTTGCCAAATATTTTGCCTACCTCAACCTCTTTGTTTTTTCCATGCTGCTGCTGGTAATGGGCGCCAATTATGTGATCATGTTCATAGGATGGGAAGGGGTTGGCTTATGTTCATACCTGCTGATCGGATACTGGTTCAAGAATAATAACTACACCGATGCTGCCAAAAAAGCCTTCATCATGAATCGCATCGGCGATCTTGGGTTTTTACTGGCGGTTTTCTGGCTCATCTCAAAACTGGGTACGGTAAGTTTTGATGAGGTATTTGCGGCAGAGAGCCTTAAAAAGTTAACAACTACAGATATCACCGGTATTACCTTATTGTTGTTTTTGGGCGCTACCGGTAAAAGTGCCCAAATCCCTTTGTATACCTGGTTACCTGATGCGATGGCGGGCCCAACACCAGTAAGTGCCCTCATTCACGCCGCAACCATGGTTACCGCCGGCATCTATATGATAGCGCGCAGCAATATCCTGTATACCATGGCACCTGTAACCCTGGCTGTAATTGCCATAACGGGTATCGCTACGGCTGTACTTGCAGCCAGTATCGCCATTTATCAAAACGATATCAAGAAAGTGCTGGCATACTCTACCGTTAGCCAATTGGGTTACATGTTTGTGGGTTTGGGGGTTGGTGCCTATACAGGTGCCGTATTCCATGTAATGACACATGCCTTTTTTAAAGCATTGCTGTTTCTTGGTGCGGGCAGCGTAATACATGCCATGGGAGGGGAGCAGGACATGCGTAATATGGGTGGATTGAAAAAGCACATGAAAATAACACATCTTACTTTTCTGCTCGGTTGCCTGGCCATTGCCGGCATGCCGCCTTTTTCAGGATTCTTTTCAAAGGATGAGATATTGGCTGCCGCTTATGCAAACAACCCTGTATTATGGGGAGTAGGTGTGTTCACGGCAATAATGACGGCTTTCTATATGTTCCGGTTGTACGGGATGACTTTCCTGGGCAAGTTCCGCGGCACACATGAACAGGAACATCACCTGCATGAAAGCCCGGCTGCCATTACCATGCCGCTTGTCATATTGGCAATACTGGCAGTAATTGGCGGGCTTGTTGGTATTCCCGAAGTATTCATGCATGGAGGCCACAGGCTGGAAACATTTCTTGAACCCGTGTTTGCACAAAGCAAGGCTATAACGGAAAAGCATACACTAAGTCATGCTACTGAGTATATGCTCATGGCTGTATCTGTTGGCGGTGCCCTGGTTGCATTGTTGTTTGCATGGAACCGGTACAGTAAATACAGTAAGACAGAATCAGAGCCCGCTGGATTTGCCAAACTGCTTGCCAACAAATGGTATGTGGATGAACTTTATAATGCAATAATAGTTTCGCCGTTGAAATCGCTGGCTGGTTTCTTTAATAATATCATCGAAAAGAAAGTAATTGACGGGGTTGTTAATGGCACCGGTAAAGCGGTGAATTATGGAAGCAGGCAGTTACGATACCTGCAAAGCGGCCAGGTTGGCGCCTATGTATTATTGATGGTCATAGGGATGCTGGTATTATTTATCATACAATTGTTTTTGTAAAAAAATGGGCAGATATATTACATTTCCTGAATTACTGATTTGGTTGCCATTACTGGCAGGTATGCTTGTTTTTTTTACAAAAAGGGAGCAGGTGGCGAAGGCGCTGGCACTGGCTTTATCACTGGTTACATTATTTGTTTCCGTTTCAGCCTTATTTTTCACTGCAGATAATTTTGCAACCTGGAACGCTGTAAACTATTATTACGCAAATAATATCGGCAGCACATTTCATGTTGGGCTGGATGGTACAGGCAGGATATTGACTTTGCTTACCGCTATCGCATTCCCGCTTATCTTCCTGGCAACATATCGCAGCAGCTATAAAAATCCTTCATCTTACTATGGACTGATGCTACTGGCACAGGCCGGACTGATGGGCGTTTTTTGTTCGATGGACGCCCTGCTTTTTTATTTTTTCTGGGAGCTGGCACTGATACCGGTTTATTTCCTTTGCAGTAAATGGGGCGCTGAAAAACGCATCCAGGCTACCTTTAAATTTTTTGTGTACACTTTCCTGGGCTCCCTGCTGATGCTTATCGGGATCATTTATGTATACCTGCACACACCGGGCCGTATGTTTGAAGACGGTACACAGGTATTGCATTCATTTTCGCTGAAAGCCTTTCAAAATGCCCAATTAACGTCCGGTGAACAGAACTGGTTGTTCTGGCTTTTCTTTGTTGCTTTTGCCGTTAAGATGCCAGTGTTTCCATTTCATACCTGGCAGCCCGATGCGTATGACCAGTCGCCCACTTCGGTTACTATGGTATTAAGCGGCGTTATGGTTAAAATGGGGCTTTTCGGGATCATCCGCTGGCTCATTCCTGTTTTCCCGGAAGCGGCCAGCCGTTACAGTGATATAATAATAATCCTTTCAATTACCGGTATCATATATGCCAGTTGCATTGCTATGGTACAGGATAATATCAAGAAGCTGGTAGCTTACTCTTCCATTGCGCATATCGGGCTGATGTGCGCCAGCCTCTTTGCAGCTAACCAGTCAGGGGTGCAGGGTGTTATGATGCAGATGTTCAATCATGGTATCAATATTATCGGAATGTGGATTGTGGCCGACCTCCTGGAAAAGCAGACAGGTGTTAAGGAAATATCCCGGTTGTCTGGTGTAGCTAATAAAGCGCCTGTTCTCACCGTGATGTTTGTTATCATAGCACTGGCCAATATTGCTTTACCGCTAACCAATGCATTTACCGGTGAATTGCTTATGTTCAGCGGGCTTTACCAGTTTAACGGCTGGTATGCGGTTCTCGCGGGAACGGGCATCATACTGGCAGCCGTGTATATATTGAATTTGATTCAAAAAGTTTTTTACGGAAGCAGCAATGCGGTAGCGGATACAGTTAAGGAAATTTCATTGAATGAAAAACTGGTATTAGCTGCTGTAGTTTGCATGATATTCATCCTGGGAGTATATCCTCAACCTGTTATTGATTTAACAAAGGATGCCGTGTCGGCAATGCTGGCCGTAATGAAAGCATAGGTTTCAATTGCAGCGAAGATCAAAAAAAGGGACCTGCAAGGACAAAAGTTGATTTAAATATTCAGGATTAATTATGAACGCAATAATACTATCTGCAATCTGGGGCATAGTCATGATGTTTTCCGGTGCTTTTATAAAAAGTAAAGCGGCACCAAAATATCTTGCCCTCATTGGTATTGCTGTCATTTTTATTGCCAATGCACTGGAGCTGAACAGGGGTATCCTTTTGTTCAGTATCGATACGCACGGGATGTTGCAGACAAGCAGTTTTAACCTCACGTTCATAGCTATAGCATTAGCCTGTTCTGCCTTATTTTTCCTGCTCAATGGCAAAGACATTGAAAAAGTTGGAAACCATGTTGGGGAATATTTTGCACTTATATTTTTTATCCTGTGCGGTGTTTCCCTGTCAGCAACCTTCAATACCTTAT
>CALKVC010000084.1 GCA_937996595.1 uncultured Chitinophagaceae bacterium | reverse complement strand
ACAGGTACCTGCCAACAGGCCCTGAACTGGCACAAAGCGCCCAGTTATATGACATCAGCGGCGACAAGATGCAGTTGATACTGGATTTCCCGACAATCGGCGAACCGCACTATGCACAGGCAGTGGCTGCTGATGTGGTGAAGAACCGGTCGCTCAAATTTTTCAAAATTGATGAGAACGCCCATCCATATGCATCTAAAGGCGAAGGAACAACCAAAGTGGTAAGGGAAGGCAACAAGGTACATGTTTACATGAGCTGTATCCGCTCGCACTTTTCACCAGATAATATTGAAGGTATAAAAGTGGGTGATGAAGTGTACTTCCATGTAACCAACCTGGAACAGGATTGGGATGTGCCGCATGGATTTGCCATCAAAGGCGCCAATAATGCCGAACTCCTGATTATGCCGGGCGAAACCCAGACATTGAAATGGATCGCTGATAAAACCGGCATGTATCCGTTCTACTGTACCGATTTCTGCAGTGCGTTACACCAGGAAATGCAGGGTTATTTGCGGGTATCCCCAGCCGGTAGTAATGTACCGCTATCTTACAGTACCGGAACAAATTTGCCAAAGGCAGATAGTGCAGGTGCCAAATAACAAGCAGATAATAGTTGGCTGCTGTGCTTCTTTTTCATTTTTACAGCGGCCAACTTTATTATAAATTTTTAAAACTTAACTGTTATGAAAAAAGCTAATTTACTGATAGGTTTATGTATACTTTTTGCCCTGGCATCATGCAATAATGCCCCGGAAAGCACGCCAACAACAGCAGGCACGGAAGCGGAAACACCTGCATCAGGCGGACAGGAAGCCGTAAAGGATGAAGAATCGACGAAGGATGTGGTTAAAGTGGCTGTATCTTCAAAAGACCATACAACCCTGGTGGCTGCACTAACACAGGCCGACCTGGTTACTTCATTATCCAATGCCGGGCCTTTTACCGTATTTGCACCAACCAATGCAGCGTTTGAAAAACTGCCTGCAGGAACTGTTGACGGGCTGATGAAAGACGATAAGAAAGAAGACCTGCAAAACATACTGCAATACCATGTAACGGTTTCTGCCATGAAAGCCGAAAGTTTTACAGACGGCCAGGTACTTGGAATGGTAAATGGCGATAATGCAACCATCAGTATTAAAGACGGTAAAGTGATGCTGAATAATTCCGCCACGATAGTTGCTTCCATCCCGGCATCCAATGGTATGATACATGTTATTGATGCCGTATTGCTGCCGCCTGCAAAAAAATAAACATAGCTGCTGAACAAGATGAATTGATTTGAAGATTTAAAGATTATTAAGATGAAAAATAAACTGAGTGTTTTAAGCAGGCTGTTGCTGATCATTGCTGCCATCGGTCTGGTATTTGTATTATTCACACCTATCTGGCGCATAGACCTGGACGCACCCCAATACCCCGAAGGGCTGGCATTGAAAATTCATGCGGATGGATTGAAAGGGAATGTAGATATCATCAATGGATTGAACCACTATATTGGCATGAAGACACTGCATAATGAAGATTTTATAGAATTCACCATCCTGCCATATATCATCATTTTCTTTGCAGCCCTGTTTTTACTGGTTGCCATTTTAAACAGGAGGCGCTGGCTTAACCTGGCATTCTTCCTGTTTGTGGCTTTCGGTATTATCGCCATGATAGATTTCTGGCGATGGGAATATAATTACGGCCACAACTTAGACCCCAACGCCGCAATCGTAGTACCCGGGATGGCATAGATCGGAA
>CALKVC010000083.1 GCA_937996595.1 uncultured Chitinophagaceae bacterium | reverse complement strand
TTGAAGTGTTAATATTTATGCCGGTATGAGTTGCAGCAGTTGTGAATGTTCTTGTTGCAGACTGGTAGATGCTGTTACCAGTAATCGTCCAGTCCGTATTACCTCCTGAAAGCAGTATACCATTGGTTGCTGTTCCAACCAGGAACATATCCCTGATTTTATTATTGGAAATAGTAATATTACTGTTAAAATTTGCAACTGCTGTTGTAGTACCTGCTCCATAAATAACGTTTGCAACTACACCTCCACCATTCAGGTCGCAATTATCAATCGTATTATTATCATTACCGTTACCACCTGCGAAAGTGTTGCTGATAACTATTACGCCTGAGGTGGTTGAAGTAGCTCCGGATGAAGCAGTAACATACCTCACTGTATTATTTGTCGCATCGTTTGCAAACCGGATGGCATAGCCTGTACTCGAGTTGCTGATAACCATGTCTGAAGAACCAATTCCTCCCGGACGGCCATCTATAATATAATAGTCAGCACTATCCAGTAACAAAGTACCGGTTGTATTAGCGCTGGTAATTGTCCTTCCGGTAGCCCCTAAAGCCGGACGGATGGTAATTGTATTGGTGGCACTTGCACAAGGAACCGATTTCAATGAAATAGGGAAAGCTTCCCCAGTTGATGTGTATGATGCATTTAATTCAAGGATTACTGCACCACTTACACCATTTGCCACGAGGGCAGAATCTGCCTGGCCAAGCCTTGTATAATCTCCGCCAGGTCCTACCGTTTTAACACCGGAGATAGAACAGGCATTGGTTGCCTGTGTAGCCGTAGCCGGGTTGGTGCTTAATGCTCCTTCGCTGAATGAATGAACCGCAAAAGTATATACGGTATTTGGTGATAAGCCGGTTACATTAAATGTGTTGGTACCTACTGCCACTGATCCGGCAGGAGAATAAGTAGTTCCACCATCCGTAGAAACCAAAACAGCATATCCTAAAATACCGGTTGTAGGACTGGCTGCAGTCCAGTTTAATGTCATGCTTAGTAAGCCAACATTTGTAATGTTCAATGACGTTGGATCGGCAAGCGAACCTGCGCTGGGCGGTGTCCAGCTATACATCCAGCGCGAACCATTTGATGTGCTGCTCAGGTTGGCTATATAAGACGGCCCGCCTGCAAAAGAATTGGTAACATTAGTCGCTGCAAGTGTAAATGTTGGAGTGGCACCTACTGTTACGTATCCATTGGTGGTTGCCGTATTGCTTGAACACAGGAAAATGGACCGGCTTTGAGCACTTGCAGAGTTATTATAAACATTACCATAAACATACTCAATAACACCGGATGTTTCATACAACCTGGCCTGTACAACGCCAGCAAGTGTATTGGCAGTAGAATTAAATGGAACCAGTATTGAATCCCATGAAACAGTCATTACCCTGTTAGGCGCTGAACCGGTTACTTTATAATGAACTACCCCAGAAGCAGACATGGCATTATCGCCCGCTATAGGCGCTAAATAAGATATGCCGGCTGCCGGTGCAGTGATTGCTCCAGTTGAAATGGCTGTTGTACCAAAGCGTAACTGGCCATTGGAATTACAACTGAATTTCGTCTGCAGCACCCCCATATAAACAAAAGGAATGGGCATATCTGTAACAACAGAAGCTTTACTGTCATAATAGGTTCCTGTTTCCAGTCCTGATAAAACAGTTGTACCGGAAGTCATATCAGTCAATGACGCAGTCTGGCTATACCCAAAAGTATAGTTGGCCAGTGACTGGGCATTAACCGTTGCATTAACTGATACAAACATCAGTAAAAAAACAAACCAGCGCATAAAAGACGCCGGCATTCCCAAAAGGG
The DNA here is from genome assembly GCA_937996595.1 of uncultured Chitinophagaceae bacterium. GTDB lineage: Bacteria > Bacteroidota > Bacteroidia > Chitinophagales > Chitinophagaceae > Ferruginibacter. The sequence continues at coordinate 8,082 of CALKVC010000083.1, read as the reverse complement.
CTGATGATTTGTTGTTACCTGTTGTTGCATTGTTCTGCCAATTTGTAGCGGAAGTGCTGGTAGAAATGTTCATGGTGTTTGATTTATTGGTAATTGTCCTGTGTGTGTTATTCAAAATAATAAAATTCCGGAATCAGCTTTTTCGTTTATTGATAAACGATAGTTTGTTTTCAGAAACTGAGGGGGAATAAGGTGTTTTAAGGGTGTGGAAGCGATCGTAAAAAAAATTCAAGGCTATCTGTTTTTTTGTTTTTTAAATTTTTAAAGTTGCAAGATGACAATACTCACCCAGTCAATACAGGTGCTAAATCAAAATGCAATGTCATTTCAGAGGGGTAAAACCAGTTTTGGGAGGGAACGAATCAATTAATCAAGCGTAAGTTAAAATTCATTAACGGAATAAACAAAAGTTTTTAACATTTTTTTGGGTAGCATGTGGGAAATCTAATGAAAAGAGATATGAAGCCGGCTCATCGGTAAATATTTTCACATTATTATTGATTACAATATATTATTGCTGTTCAACCCTATTTAATTTTACCTATCCAACATATTAATTTATTTGTGACTATTATAATAATATAATAGCCGAACCAAATATGTTACTGACACAAATCAGTTTTACCGATATACAATAGGCTTAATTTTGCCAATCCAAACAGCCATCATGATAAAAGAAAATAATAAAAGCTGTGCCATAATCGGTGCCGGTGTTTCGGGATTGGGTGCAGCCATTCGTATGCGCAATAAAGGTTACCGGGTAACCGTATATGAAGCCAACAGCTTCCCCGGAGGTAAATTATCGTCGGAAACCTGTAATGGATACCGGTTTGACATGGGCCCTTCGGTATTCACCATGCCGCATTATGTGGATGAATTGTTCCGCTTATCGGGGAAAGACCCCCGGGAACATTTCAATTATATTCAACTGGACCCTGTTTACCGGTATTTTTTTGATGATGGCAGCACACTGGATTCTTATCATGGAAAAGAAAAATTTGCTGCACAATTGTCGGAAAAAACCAAAGACAGCAAAGAAGATATTCTTCGGTACCTTAATCATACAGAGCAGGTATATTCCCTTACGGAAGAGGTGTTTATGCACAATTCCCTGCATAAATTAAAGAACTTTTTCACCCGGCCTGTTTTAAGGGGTTTCCTCCATTTTGGAAAAATAGGCGCATTTGATACCATGAACGGCGCAAACAGCAAGGCATTTAAAGATCAAAGGCTGGTACAGGTGTTTAACCGCTATTCCACCTATAATGGCTCCAGCCCATACCTGGCACCCGCCACCCTTAATGTAATTGCCCATGTGGAAATAGCGAAAGGCGCTTTTTACCCCACAGGTGGCATGTACAGCATCACGCTCGCCCTGGAAAAACTGGCAAAAGATATCGGTGTTCAATTCCACTATTCAACACCGGTAAGGGAGATTCTTATAAATAATAAGAAAGTTGCTGGTGTTAGAACAGATAACGGTACGGCTCCGTTCGATGTGGTCATCAGCAACATGGATGTATATAACAGTTACCAGAAATTATTGCCGGGAGTACAAAAACCGCTCCGAAGCCTGAACCAGCCCAAATCAAGTTCAGGTATAATATTTTATTGGGGAATTAAGAAAGCTTTCGGCCAGCTGGGCTTGCATAATATACTGTTCAGCGGCGATTATGAAGCAGAATTCAACAGCATTTTCAGCAGCAAAACCATTTACCACGACCCTACCATATATATAAATATCACCAGTAAACATACGCCCACAGATGCGCCTCCCGGCTGCGAAAACTGGTTTTCTTTTATAAATGTGCCAAATAATACGGGTCAGGACTGGGATAAGCTGGTTGCCGAAGCCAGGGAACATATGATTAACAAGATAAACCGGGTGCTTAACACGGATATCAAACCCCTGATTGATGCTGAAATGGTTTTTGACCCGAGGGTTATTGAAAGCAGGACATCCAGCGCATTCGGTGCCATTTATGGAAACAGTAGCAATAATAAGTTTGCCGCTTTTTTAAGGCATCCTAATTTTTCAAGGCAAATAAAAGGGTTATATTTCTGTGGCGGGAGCGTTCATCCGGGGCCAAGCATTCCGTTATGTTTGCTCTCTGCTAAAATTACCACAGGGTTAATAAAGGAATAATAAATCAAATTTTTGTAACCACAGAGACGCAGCAGCGCATATAATATATATACTATAATATTTCACCGCAGAGAACAGGAGAAAAAGAGTAAACGCAGAAGATCTCCGCGAAACCTTTGCATCCTCAGCGGCTCCGCGGTTACATGTTGTTATTAGACATTAAAATTATTATCCTTGTTATTCAACACGCATTATTTAAATTACAAAAGCAATCCAATCAAGAGACTATTTTTCATCAGGCAGATTGCTTCGTACCTCGTAATGACTGCACATTTCCAAATCTTCAAATCTTCAAATCTTCAAATTCTTCCCATTCCCACCAAGAGACTATTTTGCAACAATCAGATTGCTTCGTACTTCGCAATGACGCCACATTTCCAAATCTTCAAATCTTCAAATCTTCAAATTTTCAAATTCTTCCCATTCCCCCATTTCATTTCCGTTTGGGCTGCACTCATAATTAGATTAGCTTTGCGCCGGTAAAAACCAGCAGTTAAATTTGATTAACCCCGGTTATAAAAATTACCAGCCTCTGAATAGCAGCGCTACCATGGCCCAATCAACGATCATAGAAATCATCAACCTGGCTAAAACATTTAAGCATGCTGCCGAACCTGCCGTAAATGGCATCAACCTGTCAATTTACCGCAACGAAATATTCGGACTACTGGGCCCTAATGGTGCGGGAAAAACAACCACGATTTCCATTTTATGCGGGCTATTCCCTCCTTCGGGTGGAAAAGTACTGATAGACAGCCAGGACCTGCAACAGCACCTGCCTTCCATAAAAAAGATTGTAGGCATTGTACCACAGGATATTGCGTTGTACCCTACCCTTACCGCCAGGGAAAACCTGGAGTTTTACGGGCATATGTATGGTTTAACCGGTAAACTGCTGAAAGACAGGATTGAAGAATGGCTAAAAAAGCTGGGGCTTACAGAATCGGCCAACCGGCAGGTAACTACCTATTCGGGCGGCATGAAAAGAAGGGTGAACCTGATTGCAGGCATCCTGCACAAGCCCAAAATCCTGTTCCTGGATGAGCCAACGGTTGGCGTTGATGTGCAATCGAGGAATGTAATCATAGAACACCTGAAAAAAATAAATGAAGAAGGTACAACCATTATATATACTTCGCACCACATGGAAGAAGCCGAACATTTTTGCCACAGGGTATCCATCATTGACCATGGAAAGATATTAACCCGCGGAACACCGGCAGAGCTCATTGAAAATACCCCGGGCGCCGATAACCTGGAGAAAGTATTTTTACACCTCACCAAAAGAAAATTAAGGGACTGATGATCAGTAAGCTCATAGCCACCATAAAAAAGGAAACCCTCCTGCTGCTGAGGGACAAGGTCGGGCTGTCGATACTTTTTCTCATGCCCATGATCCTGATTTTTGTGATGACCCTGATACAGGATGCCGCTTTTAAAACCATCAACGAAAAAGGCATTCCCATTATTTTTGTAAACAACGACCATGATTCCCTGGGCATCATGATAGAACAGGGCCTGCGTAATAACGACCTTTGCAGTTTCAACGATTCCATAGACGGTAAACCTGCAACGGCTGAACAGGCGCATAAAGCAGTTGCCGAAGGAAGGTTCCTCGTTGGCATTGTAATTCCCAAAGGAGCCACAGATGCCATCCGCAGAAATGTTACCCAACTGGTGGAAGAAACCATGGATACAAGTGATTCAACGGTTGTTCAGGCAGGTTCCGCTGCCGATTCGGTTGAAATTACCCTGATGATTGATCCCGTTGCAAAAAAATCTTTCCTCAACTCTGTAACCAGCAACCTGCATGAATTTATTTCGGAGGTGAAAACAAAAATCATGTTTCAAACCTTTTCTGAACAAATAGCAGCAGTGATTCCCGGTAAAACGGAAACGCCAAAGTCGGCCTACCAGAAATCGCAGATCATCCGGTACAAAGAAATCTACGCTTCCCGAAGCGAGGAAAAAATTGTTCCCAATGCCGTACAGCATAATGTACCGGCATGGACCATTTTTGCGATGTTCTTCATTGCCATCCCGCTTTCCAGCAGCATCATGAAAGAAAAGAATGAAGGTTCGGTATTCCGGTTACACACGATGCCAACCCCTTACCTGTTGCTTATAAACGGAAAAATTGTGGTATATGTCATAGTGTGCATGATACAGTTCCTGCTCATGCTTTCTGTTGGATTGTATTTTTTACCCATGCTTGGCTTACCTAAACTGGTTTTGGGCAGCAGCTATATGGGCATATTCATACTAACCATGGCTACGGCATTTGCCGCCACCGGTTATGGGGTGATGGTTGGTACGCTGGCAGGCACCGAACACCAGGCGGCCATACTTGGTTCGCTTTCCATCCTGTTGCTGTCTGCCCTCGGTGGCATCTGGGTTCCCAGTTATGTGATGCCGGAAGTGATGCGGAATATCAGTACCTGGTCGCCATTAAACTGGTCGCTATCGGGTTTTTATAAGCTATTTTTGCGGGGCGGAGGTATGGCCGACATACTGGCTGATGCCCTGAAACTGGTTGCATTTTTCATAGCCACGATGGCCATTGCTTCCATCACGAACAGGATTAAACGCACTTATTGATCATGGATCCGGATATCATCATAGAGGAACTTAAAAAATACATTGAAACCAATATCCTTTCAGAAGAAGTAAGGATAAACGCCGACAGTAACCTGCAGCAGGCCGGGATAGATTCCTTTTCAACCGTGGAAATCATCCTGTTCATAGAACGCAGGTTTGGCGTGATGATCCCTGATGAAAAACTGGTTCCGGAAAATTTCCGCACCCTGAAAGCGCTATCCCTGGTAGTGCAGGAAATGTTAAACTGATTAAACCCAACCCCGTTGACGTGTTATCAACTAACGGAAATCTATAACCGCTTCGGTGAACAGCAAATAACATGAATACCAATTACAAGGCCTCCCTGCCACGCAAAGTATACCTGAGCGGAGCAGATTGTTTTCACCTGGTGCTTGATAAGCATGCCAGGAAGCATGGAGCCGGAGGCAATGTGATGCGAAAAGTATTTTATTTTAATAAGGCGCTTTCTGCAGATAAGGTCATTGCTATCCTGCAAGGTTCACCTGTTATTTACTGGTTGTGTAATATAACATTGAAACCTGGCAACCTGTTCGGAATCCCTTACTGGAAATATTCGGATATGGGCAGGAATATCTTGCTGCATCATCACAAGGAAGACATAGAAAAAGCGATCCCTCAAAAAATCCTGGAAAGAGATATCAATGTACATGCAGAACGGTTTATAGAAGCCGACCTCGTTTCCTATCCGTCAGGGTGCTGTGCATTCATCCTTTCGTGGAATCATATATTGCTGGATGCAAAAGGGACCAATTTGTTATTTGAACACCTGGACAAGATGGCTGCAAACAGGGAAACCCGGCTGGATACTTATTTCCCGGCAAAGCAAAAAGGGACCGGGATGCTGGCGTATATCCGGAATATGTATAAGGTGAAAAGTTTCATACAGCATTCATCCCGAAAGCCGGTGAGTTCCATAGCAACAGTAAACTGCAAAAGCAGCGCTGGCATTGTCAAATACAGGAATATTCATTTCAACAGCACGGAAAGCGAAAAGATTAACAGCAATGCTGTACAAACAGGTTCAAGGTTTGGGCCAACCTTGTTTTTCATAGCCTGCTGTGCGAAAGTTATTTACCATTACAACAAAAAAAACAACAAAAAGGGGGATATATGGTTACCGGTGCCCTATGATGGCCGGATGAAAGGCGCAACCGGGCCGCTGATTTCAAATTGTGTGTCGTTCCTGTTTTACCGGCTACCCGAATCGGCGCTTACAGACATTCACCTGACGGTAAAGAGCTTGTCGGCCCAGATGACAGCACAGGTAAAAGACAATATCCCCAAACGCTACAGCATGTTCCTGAACATGATGCGCCATGTGCCGCTTTGGTTATATTACTTCCTCATTAGCAGAACCGGTGAAGGGACATTTGCCAGTTTTCTGTACACTTCCACCGGTGATAATTTCAAAGAGCTGAAATCGCTTTTCGGTGAACCTTTATCAGGCATGGCCCTGATTCCCGCGCTTACTTACCCGCCAGGCTTTACATTTGTATTCATGAAACATGAATCCGGGTTAAGTATAGAAATCGCCTATTCTCCTGAAGTGATAGACTGGAATGACTTACTTTTAATTGAACAAAACCTTCGGGATACCCTTTTTTTTGAATACTGATGAATAAGATTACGGATACTGATGTACTGGTGGTTGGCGGCGGCGCTGCAGGTGTGGCGGCATGTATTGCAGTTTCAACATACGGGCTGCGGGTAACCATGATTGAAAGAAACGGCTACCTTGGCGGAAAAGCCACTGCTGCAGAAGTAGGAACCGTTTGCGGTTTGTATGTAAACGGGTTACCCGGCAACCCAGAGTATGTAGCCGGCGGTGTGGCCAGGGAATTTGCCGAACGCCTGCAGCAGGCATCCGGTACAGAAGCATTACATAACCACGAATGGTTGTATTACCTGCCATACGACATGGATGCTTTTAAACACACCTGCCAGGCATTGCTGTCAAATCATCAGATAGATATACTCAGCCATACTGAACTAATAAGCATTGAGACAGGCGATGGACTTATCAGCCGGGCAATAACCCTTTCAAACAATGCTGAAAGAATCTTCCATGTAAAAGCGGTGATAGACTGTTCGGGCGAGGCTACAGTTAGCCGGCTGGCAAAACTGGAAACCATACATAGCGGCCATTACCAGGCTGCTGCACAGGTTTTTACCATGGAGCATGTAGCCGAAGACAATGAACAGCGTTTGGGCATGATACTGATGAAGGCATTACGGAAAGCCATAGACGAAAAAATACTGCCGGCACATGCCGACAGGTTGTATGTAGTGCAGGGATCGCTGAAGAACAACCGGGTAAGCCTGAAAGCCGGCATACCGCTGGCAGTAACCTATGAACCCGGAAACCTGGAGGCATTGCGGGATATGGGATTATCTTTCATACATGAACTTACAGCGTTCCTGGTGCAGCATGTGCCTGCATTTAAAGATGCATCCCTGCAACGGATTGCACCTGAAGTAGGAACCAGGACCGGCGCCCGCACGGTAGGGAAATACGTACTAACCGCTAACGATATACTCAACTGCAGGAAATTTGAAGATGGCATTGCCAACGGTTCCTGGCCTTTGGAAGAATGGGAACTTGACAGGCGGGTGAGGATGGGATACCTGCAGGCCGGCGGTTATTACCAGGTACCGGCCCGTTGCCTGCAATCAAACTTTATTGAAAACCTGTATATGGCAGGCCGCAACATTTCAGCTACTGATGAAGCCATTGCCAGTGCCCGGGTGATGGGCACCTGTTTTCAAACGGGCTATGCAGCCGGTTGCCTGGCGGCAGGAAACCTGATGCAAACACCGGTTAAGGAAACCATTAAGGAGATACAAGCCCATCAATTGTAGTATATTCGCAGGATGCAAAGCCACCTGCCTGTATATGACCTGTTACGGGATGCTGCCGAAAAATGGCCTGAAAACCCGGCAGTGTACGACGCTAAAGGCTCGATCACTTTCACTGAATTATTTTCACAGACAGAAACACTGCGGAAAAAACTGACAGACCTGGGCGTAAAACCCGGCATGGGTTTAGGGTTAAAGGCACGCAATGGAAGGAATTTCATCATAGGCCTGTTTGCCGGGGTGGGTTGTGGCGCTACCGTGATGCCGGTTTCGCAGCAGTTGAAAAAACAGGAATTGGAAGACCTGCTTGCCGAAGCGGGTTTACACGTGCTGATTGATGATGGCAGCGGCGTTCCGGCACAGCTTACGGTAACTTCTATGATAGAGATGGAGACCGGTTCATTTTCACTGGCTTATACCGGTAACGGGCAAACGCTACCTTATGCACCCATTGTAGATCA
>CALKVC010000082.1 GCA_937996595.1 uncultured Chitinophagaceae bacterium | reverse complement strand
GTTAAACATCACCGGGGATGACAATCAAAAATTGACGTTCAGGGTTGTTTATTAAAAATGAAACAGTAAATTTGTAAAAATAAAGAGTAGCTAAATGAGTACATTTAATAAACGTGCGTTAACGATTGGCCTTGTAATCTTCATTTTTTTGATTCATCCTTTTACAGGAATAGCCCAGGTTGTAGATCCCGGTTGCGACCCTTTGGATCCGGCATGCCCCATTGATGGAGGACTAAGTTTTCTTATTGCCGCAGGTATAGGTATTGGGGCTAAAAAAGCATATGACAAAAAGAAGCGACCAGTAAATCAATAATTGCAATTAGAAATATTGTATGGAGATAACCAACAGGTTATCTCCATTTTTTTTGTTGAAATAATTAGCTACGATAATAAGGAGGAATAACAGGGCCCAAACAAGGCACTATTTATTTGAAAACTAATAAATTAATGGCATTTATTCCATTTCCGTATCTCAACATTTTTCACGATTTTTGCAGTTAGGCAGCGGGTATAATTACCAGGTTGTATCATTACGCCCTAAAATTTTATGGATAAAAATATTAAAAGTGGTATTGCGAATAAAGCATACAGGAAATTTGCAATTATTTCAGTTTTTGCCGGGATTATTTTGCTGATGGAATCCTGTGCTCCCACAAAGCCTTCATATTATTTCAAAACCATTCAAAAAGATACTACGGTAACCGGTATGGTTAACAGGGACCTGGAATCCAAGATCAGTAAAGGAGACCTGCTCAAGATTGTAATAACCAGCTTAAGCAGGGAAGAAGATGCTATTTACAATGTTTCTCCGGTAGCAGGCTCAGGTAGCCGCGAAGGAGGATTTGCAGTTGAGCAGGATGGTAACATCATCGTTCATAAGATTGGCCAGGTACGGGCAATCGGTTTAACAAGAAAAGAACTGGCTGAGGAGTTAAAAAAAAGCCTGGCACCATATTTAAAAGACCCGGTGGTAACGGTGCAGTACATTAATCATAAAGTTACGGTAATGGGGGAAGTGGAAAGGCCGGCAGTGATTAATATGCAGGAAGAACAGATTTCCGTATTGGATGCACTGGTATTAAGCGGTGATGTTAAAAAAGAAGCACGCAGAGACCATATCATGGTGATACGGGAAGAAGGCAATGAAAAAAAAGTAAAGATCATTAACCTCGAAGACCACTCGATCTTTTCATCACCCTGGTATTATTTGCAGCCTAACGATATTGTTTATGTTTTACCCGACGAAGAGAAACGCCAGAAAGCGGAAAGAAGAGCCAGGTTCCAGTCTAATTTCGCTGTTGCATCTGCATCCATTTCCTTATTGGTTATCCTGATTGACAGGATATTCCGTTAAAAATGCTACTTAGTTTATGAGTGAAGATAAATTGTTTGAGGAGAAGCCTTCGACCAATATACTGGCGCAGATAGTACACAGGTACCTTCCTTTCTGGCCTGTGTTTGTTGTGTTTACGATCATTTCCATGTCAATCGCTTTCGTTTACCTCAGGGCACAGACGAGAATATTTGTGGCATCGGCCAAAGTGCTCCTGAAAGACCCGCAAAAAGGCGGGGGCGATAGTAAGGTATTGGACGCTCTCAACATCTTCAGTGAAAAGAAGATCGTAGAGAATGAGATCATCGTGCTTAAATCTACCACTATCATGCAGGATGTGGTAAAAACGCTTGACCTGTACACAACAGTATACAATAAAGGCAATGTGCAGACGGAAGAACTGTATGGAGATAATTCACCACTCACCTTTATTGCACAGAATAAGGATAGTATTATGGGTGGAGGGAAAGTTACATTCGACATCAACTGGAAAAATAATTCGGTAGAGATTGCGGGCCAGTCAATACCTTTCGACGGGATGTTTCATATAAACAACACCGTTTACCAGGTTAAGATAAACCCAACCTACCAGAAATTCATTACCGGGAAAAATTTCTTTGTCGTGTTTAATACGGTGCCTGCAGCGGCTTCAACAATCATCAGCAGGTTAAAGGCAACACCGTTGTCATATAATTCTACCGTAATTGATGTGGGTATAGAAACACCTGTTCCGGAGAAAGGGATTCGTATCCTCAACAAGCTGTTTGAAATGTATAACATTGCAGGTATTGAAGACAAGAACCAGATAGCAACCAAAACACTAAAATTCATCGACGACAGGCTGAATACGGTAACCAGGCAGCTAGACAGCGTTGAAAGCAATATACAGGCTTACAAATCACGCGAATCGGTAACAGACCTTGGCACACAGGCAAACCTTTATTTTGTAAATGTGAAGGAACTGGATAAGCGCAAAAGCGAACTTGACCTCCAACTGGAAGGGTTAAACGACATTGAAGATTATATCAACCGGAAAGGAAAGAAACCGGGAACTGTACCATCCCTGTTGCTGGTTAGCGACCCTATCCTGTCATCCCTGCTGAATAAATTATATGAAGCAGAATTCCAGGCCGACAAAGTAAAGGCAGCGGTAGGCGAGAAAAGTGAAACGGTTGTTCTGGCAGAGGATATGGTAAGCCGTATCAAGAAAGACATCAGGGAAAATATCGTAAACATCCGCGGAAATTTCGTGAATGAAAAAACAGCCATCAATAACAGCATAGCCCTCAATAATAACCTGCTTAGCCAGGTGCCACAGAAAGAAAGGGGATTACTGGAGATCAGCAGGCAGCAGCAGATAAAAAACAACATCTACACGTACCTGTTACAAAAAAGGGAAGAAACAGCGCTGTCATCCGCATCAACTTCAGCCGATTTAAGGGTGCTTGAATCCGGCTCCTTTTCAGGGCCCATTAGGCCGATTCCCAAAAACTACTACCTGATGGGTTTTCTCATAGGCCTCTTTGCATTCCTGCTGTATGTGCAGGTACAGGAACAGTTCAACAATAAAATATTGTTCAGGAGCCAGGTAGAAGACAAGACCAAAGTGCCTGTGTTAGCCGAAATATTGCAGGCCAACAACAAGAACCCCATCGCTATCAGCGAAGGTAAACGTACGGTGATAGCGGAACAGTTCCGTGCCTTAAGGACCAACCTCGGTTTCATGGGTATGAATGAACAAAACAATTCCCTGCTGGTTACTTCCAGTATCTCCGGTGAAGGGAAAAGTTTTATAGCTACCAACCTGGCCATGAGCCTTACACTTACCGGCAAGAAAGTGGCGTTGCTTGAAATGGACCTTCGTAAGCCGAAACTGAGTAAGGAACTGGGCATAAAAAGGGATCCGGGTATTTCCAGTTTCCTGGTAGGCAAAGCCACACTGGATGAAATAACTAAACCTACTGCATACCCTAACTTATGGCTGGTAACTGCGGGACCTATACCTCCCAATCCAACCGAGCTTATACAGTTGCAGGTATTTACCGATATGATAAATGAACTGAAGAAACGGTTCGATTATGTGATAATTGATTCTGCCCCTATCGGCCCGGTTACGGATGCCCAGTTGCTGAGTAATTTTGCGGCCATAACGCTTTTTGTGGTTCGGCATGCGGTTACTCCTACATTTTTCCTCAGGCTGATTGAAAGCCTGAAAAGGGAAAAGAAATTTGAAAACATGGCCGTTGTTTTTAATGGTATCAAGCCAAGGGGCGTATCATTGTTTAATTACGGTTTTGGCGGGTATGGTAACGGTTACGGGTATGGGTACGGCTACGGTTATGGGTATGGTTACGGATATGGCAGTGACAGCGGAAGCTATTATCATGCCGATGGCGGGCACCCGGGCTTTAAGAATATATTCGGTTTCACTACCTATATCAGGAAGCTGTTTAAAAAACGCCGGAAGTAATAAAAGGATTAAGCAGGCTGTACTGCTTTATCATATAATGTTGTGTCAAACAGGCACATCCGTGATAGTGTTTTTAATGACATATTCTCTTCAGTTCCGGGTTTGCCTGTGACTGAGGAGCAGCGAAGCTTTGTAAAGTAATGAACGAAGAAAAGAAATGGTACGTTGTTTACACCCGGCCGCGTTGGGAGAAAAAGGTGTCGGGCATTTTGATGTCGCGTGGCATTGAATACTACTGCCCGTTAAACAAAGTGATGAAGCAATGGAGCGACCGCAAAAAGATTGTACTTGAACCGCTTTTCAAAGGGTATGTTTTCATAAAAATTCCTGAATCACTGAAATGGGAAGTAAAAAGCGTGGAAGGGGTGCTTAATTATGTATACTGGCTTGGAAAACCTGCTGTGGTTAAAGAAGAAGAAATTGATACCATACGTAAATTCCTGCAGGAATTCAGGGATGTGGAAGTGGTGGAAAAGCAATTGGCCGTAAACTCAAGGGTGATGATTAAACAGGGCGTGTTGATGAATTTCCAGGGTATTATCATTGAAGTGAGCGGTAACAAAGCCAAAGTGAATATTGAAAGCATGGGTTTACAGTTAAGTGCAGTTTTTGATAAGAAAAACCTGGAACCTGCTTAATGGGTTTAATTACTAATAAAAGTCATTTTTATATTTCCGGCCTCATGGCCGTGTGATTTATGTGCAGGATTGCCGGGATTTTTAACAGGGAAATGCATGTAGATGCCATGAACAATTATGTATTGAACATGTGCGATCTGCAAAAGCATGGCGGGCCGGATGATGCAGGTATTTTTTCAGCAGCAAACGATAAACTGGTTCTGGGCAACAGGAGGCTTGCTTTGCTTGACCTTTCTGACGCTGGCCACCAGCCCATGCAATATGAAAGCCGGTATCATATAACTTATAACGGTGAAGTGTACAACTTCAGGGAACTTAAGCAAACCCTGGCCGAACTGGGCCATCAGTTTCATACCAGTACAGATACTGAAGTTGTAGCCGCAACCTATAGCCGCTGGGGCGCGCAGGGATTTGCCAGGCTGAAGGGGATGTTTGCACTGGCAATCTGGGATAGCCAGGAAAAGGAACTGGTGCTGGCCAGGGATGCCGCCGGAATGAAACCCCTGTATTATACGAGGGAAACGAACGGCCTGGCATTTGCATCAGAACTTCGGGCACTACGGATATTGCCAGGAATTGATAAGGCAAATGAAAACTGGCAGGTGTACCTAATGGCTTACGGGCATGTACCCGAACCCGTTACTACCCTTGAAAAAGTATTCCCTTTGCCAAAAGGTTGTTTCCTCAAATACAATACAGGCACCTGTTCCTATACCATTCAGAATTTCAAGCATTATAGTTTTAGTAACGTAATTAAGGATGAGATAACGGCTATTTCCGCAATTAGAAAACAGCTGAAATCGGCCGTTGAACGCCACTTGCTGGCAGATGCCCCCATAGGGATTTTTTTGAGCGGAGGTGTTGATTCGGGCATATTAACTATGCTTGCCGCAAAAGGCAAACCGGAAAGGCTCAATAGCCTGTCCATTTATTTTGAAGAAGAACGGTATTCCGAGAAGAAATTCCAGGATATACTGATTCAGAAAGCAGGATGTAATAACAGGCAGTTCCTCCTCAAGGAATCAGAATTCCATCAATGCCTGCCGGGTATACTGGATGCCATGGATATGCCATGCTGCGATGGCATTAATACCTGGTTCATCAGCAAATATGCCAGGCAACAGGGATTGAAAGCAGTTATTTCCGGAATAGGCGGTGATGAACTTTTTGGCGGATACCCGTCTTTTAACAGGATGAAATTGTCATCCTTCCTGCATAAGCTTCCGTCATTCCTTGTCAATATTGGCAAGAAGAGCAATACCAAACAATTGAACAGGTTGTCGTACCTGAATATGGATGGCATCAAAGGAATATACCTTTTTTTACGCGGCCATTTTACCCCGCTGGAAATAGCCAGGCAACTGGATGCATCAGAAGATGAAATCTGGGACTTGCTGAATGATGTACCCGTATTCCAGGACTTACCCAACTTACCGTTGAAAGAGCAGGCAAGCTGGATGGAATTGAATATATATATGCAAAACCAGTTATTGCGTGATGCCGATGTGATGGGGATGGCAAACAGCGTGGAAATCCGGGTTCCCTTCCTGGATGATGATCTTATAAAACTGGTGATGTCGGTAAGCCCTGAAGTTAAGTATGATGGCAACGGCCCCAAACCATTATTGGTAAATGCCTATAAAGATGAATTGCCACAGGCGATATGGAAAAGGCCGAAGATGGGCTTCAGTTTTCCTTTTACCGAATGGTTGAATAAAAGCGAATTTGTAAGGGAATTAATGGAATCAGGTTCTGCCAATACCAGGCAGAATTACCAGCGCTTTAAAGAAGGAGATTTGCATTGGTCGCACCTGATGGCACTTATTCACCTAAATAATAAAATGCATGCGTAATGAAGTACTGTTCCTTACGCTAAAAGTATTTTCCACTACCGGCGGTATAGAAAAAGTATGCCGTATTGTGGGAAAGGCGATGTATGAAAGCTGTATACGTTACAACAAGCGTATAAAGATTTTCAGTATGCATGATAAACAGGAAGATGCAGATGATAACCTGTATTTTCCTTCTGAAATATTTACCGGGTTTTCTGTTAATAAGATCCGGTTCATGAGTAAGGCTGTAATACAGGGCCGTAAAAGCAAACTGGTAATCATGAGCCATGTTAACCTCTTAATTGCCGGCTGGCTCATAAAAAAACTGCGTCCATCCGTTAAGTTGATATTATTTGCCCATGGCATTGAATTGTGGAACCCCGTTAACAGGTTTAAAAGGAAAATGCTGCAAAGCTGCGATGAAATTGTTTCGGTAAGTGAATTTACCAGGCGGAAGATGATTGAAGTGCATGGGGTGGAGGAAAAAAAATGCAGCATCCTTAATAATTGCCTCGACCCATTCCTGCCGCTCCCGAAAAATGCTGCCATTAATCCGGGGCTTCGTGAAAAGTACCATATTGAAAAGGATGATAAGCTGCTGTTCACGCTGAGCAGGCTGTCTGCAAAAGAAAGGTATAAAGGCTACGATAAGGTGATGGAAGCCATGGTTCAGCTTCAGGATAAAAAGATTAAATATCTCATAGCCGGAAGTTATGATAAGGAAGAAAAGGAATATATAGACGGCCTCGTTACTAAATTATCACTCCAGGGCAGGGTAATCCTTGCCGGGTTCATACCTGATGAAGAAGTGGCGGAACATTTTGTAATGTCTGATTGTTATGTGATGCCAAGCATAAAAGAAGGATTTGGTATTGTATTCATTGAAGCCATGTATTATAGTTTACCTGTTATAGGAGGCAATGCAGACGGTTCCGTTGATGCCTTGCTGAACGGAAGGTTAGGTATACTGGTTACACCCGGAAATGTGAATGAAATAAAAGAAGCCATCGGGAAAGTGTTAACTGATACGGCTAAATACAAACCGGATAACAGGCTCCTGCAGCAACACTTCAGCTATGAAAGTTATAAGCTTAAGTTAAATGATATGTTTAAAAGGTCGCTGGGGTGGGGAGTTGGGTTGTAGTTTATAGTTTGAGGTTTGAAGTTTGAAGTTTGAGGTTTGAAGTTATTGGTAATTGGTCATTCGTTTAATGCTGTTAGTTTATGGTTTAAGTAAAAAAGATATTGGGAAGGTTGATGGATAAGAATTAAGGCTTAAAAAATAGTTACTACCCATAAACCCTAAATCCTAAAAACCTCTAACCCCCTAAACCCTCAATCAAAAAAGAATCCCAACAACTAACAATGAATAATCAAGTAAAAGACCTGTCCTGGAGCATTGTCATTGAATCGGGGCGTGCAGAAAAAAACTACTGGAAAGACCTGTGGCGATATAGGGAGTTGTTTTATATTTTAAGCTGGAGGGATATTAAAGTGCGCTACAAGCAAACCGTAATCGGCGCAGCCTGGAGCGTGATAAGGCCCCTGTTAACTACTGTTATTTTCACCATATTATTCAGCCGGATCGCAAAACTTGATAATCCGGGGAATGCGCCTTATGCTCTGATGGTATTTGCGGGTATGCTTCCCTGGCAGTTCTTCAGCAATGCGCTGAGTGAAAGCAGCGGCTCACTGATCGGAAATTCTAACCTGATTACCAAAGTGTATTTCCCCCGGCTCATCATACCAGCCAGTTCTGTCATCACCAGCCTGGTTGACCTCGGTATTTCTTTCGTCATAATGTTGATGATGTTTCTTTGGTTTGGCTTTACACCTTCCTGGCATATCATTTTTTTACCTGTGTTCGTGTTGCTGGCTTTTACCTGTGCATTCGGCATTGGGCTTTACTTAACAGCTGTAAATGTGAAATACCGCGATTTCAGGTATATCATTCCTTTTATTGTACAGTTTGGTTTGTATGTAAGCCCGGTGGGCTTCAACAGTTCCGTAGTAAGTGATAAATGGCGCATGCTCTATTCGCTCAATCCGATGGTAGGTGTAATTGATGGTTTTCGCTGGTGCCTGCTCGGCGACCCGATGCACTGGAGGTCATTCCTGGTATCCGTAGCCATTACAATTGTATTCCTGCTGTTTGGTATTTATTATTTCAGGAAAATGGAGCGGTCGTTTGCTGATAATATTTAGGAGTTAGGAGTTAGGAGTTAGGAGTTGGGAGGAATTTTTGGATATTCAAGAATTAGATTATTATGGTAAAAAGGTTTGAAGATTTATTGGCTTGGCAGAAATCAAGGGAATTGGTTAAACTTATTTATTTGCTTACCAAACAAGAAAATATTTGCAGGGATTTTGGAATAATAAATCAACTCCAGCGTGCTGCTGTAAGTTTGATGACAAATATTGCTGAAGGTTTTGAAAGAACTCATTTGAAAGGAAAAATTCAATTTTATAATGTGGCAAGGGCTTCGGGTGGTGAAATAAGATCGTTGATTTATGTTGTGAATGATATTTATCCTGCTTTAAAAGAATATTGTGAGCATATACTCACGGATTTAAACAACACCGGAAAACTAATATCCGGACTTATAAAATCAACTGCTGCAAGAATAAATACCCCTAACTCCTATCTCCAAACTCCTAACTCCTAACATGCCCCCGATCATACAAGTCTCCAACCTTTCAAAAAGCTACATCATTTCCCATGAGGGAAGGGAAAGCTATACCGCTTTACGGGATGTGGTTTCGAAGAAAGCAAAGAAGATTTTTTCATTTGCAACGTCTTCTTCACATACAAGCAAAGAAGAATTCTGGGCACTGAAAGACGTGAGTTTTGAAGTGGAGCAGGGCGACAGGGTAGGAATCATCGGCCGTAACGGAGCCGGAAAATCAACCCTGCTTAAAATACTGAGCCGGATCACGGAACCTACCAGCGGCAGTATCCGCATCAAAGGGCGCGTGGCTTCCCTGCTGGAAGTGGGCACAGGTTTCCATCCTGAACTCACCGGCCGGGAAAATATTTTTCTCAATGGCGCCATTCTCGGCATGGGAAGAGCCGATATCAAAAAGCATTTTGATGCCATCGTGGATTTTGCCGAGATAGAAAAATTCCTGGATACACCGGTTAAACGGTACAGCAGCGGCATGTATATGCGTTTAGCCTTTGCCGTTGCCGCCCACCTGGAACCGGAAATACTCATCGTAGATGAAGTGCTGGCAGTGGGGGATGCGCAGTTCCAGAAAAAATGCCTGGGAAAAATGGAGGATGTGAGTAAGAACGAAGGCAGGACGGTGCTGTTTGTGAGCCATAATATAGGTGTAATGAAACACTTATGCAATAAAGGCGTATTGCTGGAAAACGGAATGGTTCAGTTTAAGGGAGATATTATCCCTGCTGCTTCTGCATATACAGATATATTTTCCAGGACGGATTTCATTAATTACAAACATATTGCCGGTGGCCAGGAAATAAGGATCAACAAACTGGTGATCAACAACCCCGATAACATCGAGATATTTGGTGAGCTGAGCATATCCATCTATTACGGTGCCGATGAATCAAAAGGAAAACAGCACGATTCCTTTCATTTTTTCCTGCTGTTTTATAACGATTCCGGTGAAGTGGTGTGGAGCGTTTTTCAAAAAGATACCGGATCTTATTCTGATAACAACAGCCAGTCTGTTCATGTTACGCTTGAGAATATCCTGGCACCGGGGCGTTATATTGTTTCTGCCGGTATTTTCGATAAATCGAACCAGTTCATCGACTGGGTTGAGAAAGTGCAGGTTTTTGAAGTACTGCCTGTTTTCAAAGGCGGCAAAGGGTTCGACAGCAGGTATGGCATGGTAACCAGCACAGGCAATTGGAAATAAGTAATATGAAAATGATTCAATGACCATTATCGAGAAAATACGTTACCGTTATGCTGTTTATAAAAGCAAGCAGTTTCTTAAAGGGTTTAAATCCTGCGGGAAAGTAGTATCTGTGCGACAACCGGTTTGCTTTGAAGGGATTGAATATATAGAGGTAGGCGACAATGTATCAATAGCAGCTTTTGTTCATATCTGGGGATATGGGGGTGTTAAGATCGGCAGCAGGGTCATGATTGCATCTCACTGTGCCATTTCAACCATTACGCACGACCATACAAAAAAGGACATGTATAAAACGGTTGTTTCAAAACCGGTGGTTATTGAAGATGATGTATGGATCGGCGCCCATGCTGTGATCATGCCGGGTGTAACCATTAAAAAAGGGGCGGTGGTTGGCGCTGGTTCCGTTGTGGTTAATGATGTGGAAGAAAATACGATTGTAGTAGGGGTGCCGGCCAGGGTTGTAAAAACAAGGACGATCAATGAAGGTTAATGCATGTACAGGCTGTGGGGGGAAACAACAGGTGAGTTATGGCAGCTCGGAAGGGTTTGATGAAGTGATTGGGCAGAAAAAGTTTACACAGGAACCATATTCAATACTGAAATGCAGCCAGTGCGGTTTATATTATAAAGACGAAGTACTGGATATATCTCAACTGAACGATTATTACAATTCATTTGATTTTAAAGCCTGGGAACCGGCCGGTAATTACCCTACAGAAGATATCGTTGAACAATTCCTCCAGTCAAAATCAGGATTAAAAGTATTGGATTATGGCTGCAGCGAAGGTAGGTTCATCTCAAGATTCACAGAAAGGCATTCTTGCTTCGGTTTCGACATAGACCAGCGTGCCCTGGCGCTGGCAGAAAAGAAAGGCGTTATCGTATTAAACGAAACGGCCCTTACAGAAAGCAAAAGCAGGTTTGATGTGATTGTGCTTTCAGATGTGTTTGAACATTCTATGGCGCCCACAAAACTGGTGAAAGACCTGTTGCGGATGCTGAATGAGAACGGTATACTCATCATCACTACCGGTTATGCAGATGCGAAAGCATGCCAGTACGACCTGCCGCATTTCTGGTATTTCAGAACCGTACAGCATGTTTGCATGCTGGGAGAAAAATATATTAGTTACCTGGAGGAGCATGAAGCTGTAAAGGTTGTGGAAAAGAAGTTTTGTTCGCATTACCGCTCCGGTACCGGCCAGCGGCTGTTCTATGGGATGAGGTTTTGGTTATTCCGGTTCGTAAATGATAACCGTAAATCATTACTGGTACGGGCATTTTCCCAGGTGCCCGGTTTGAATAAGATCACCCGGTGGAAGGTTTTGCCATATCATCCGTTCTCAAAAGACCATATCGTGCTTTTCATGCAGCGTAAGGGTTGAGTATCGTATTAAGTTTTTCGTTGTAATTTCGCCAAATGAAAAAATTGCTGGTAACCGGTTCTTCCGGATTAATTGGTTCTGAAGTTTGTGTACATTTTGCAGGTCTGGGTTGGGATATCCATGGCATAGATAACAACCAGCGGGCCGTTTTTTTCGGCTCTCAGGGCGATACACGCTGGAACCAGGAGCGCCTGCAAACCAGCCTGCCCAGTTTTCATCATCATGAACTGGATGTTCGTAACCGGGAAGGGCTTATCGGGCTCATCAGCGAAATAAAACCGGATGCCATTGTGCATACCGCGGCACAACCCAGCCACGACCGGGCCGCTACCATTCCTTTTGATGATTTTGACATTAACGCAACCGGTACCCTCAACCTGCTGGAAGCCACCCGCCGGTACAATACCAACATACCGTTCGTGCATATGAGCACCAACAAAGTGTACGGCGATGCCCCCAACAGGATAAAGATGAAGGAACTGGAAACCCGCTGGGATTACGATGATGATACATACCGGGAAGGGATACCCGAAACATTCACCATCGACCAGAGCAAGCATTCCCTGTTCGGCGCTTCCAAAGTGGCTGCCGACATCATGGTGCAGGAATACGGCCGATATTTCAACATGCCCACCTGTACATTACGCGGAGGCTGTTTAACCGGCCCTAACCACAGTGGCGTGGAACTGCACGGTTTCCTCAGTTACCTGGTAAAATGCAACCTGGAGCAGAAACAGTATACCATTTATGGTTACCAGGGAAAACAGGTGCGGGATAATATCCATTCTTATGATGTTGCCCGCTTCATAGAGGAATTTATAAAAGCGCCCCGGATAGCTGAAGTGTATAACCTGGGTGGCGGCAAACAAAACACCTGCTCCATCCTGGAGGCTTTTAAGATAGCGGAATCGTTTACCGGCATACCGATGCAATATGTGTACAACAACAAGAACCGGGAAGGCGACCATATCTGCTATTACAGCAACCTCGCCAAACTAAAAGCGCATTATCCCGGCTGGGATATAACCAAATCGCTGAAAGATACCATCGGCGAAATCGTAGAGAACTGGAAGGGACGGAATTAACCAATGCCAGAAAAGGATTTACCAAAAATTTTATACATCAGCGATGTACCTGTTGAACTCAGTTCGGCCGGTGCCACACTCTTATACCGCCTGCTGGAACATTACCCGAAAGATAAGCTGGTTATTATGCAGGGGGTAGGTGTAAGTAAAGATCAGCCACGTATAGCCGGAGTACAATATCATGTTATCAAATCTCCGTTGGAAAGGCTAAGGTATACTCGCTTTGCAAAATACCTGAAAGGGCTTTTCCTTGCTGCAGAAGTGATTGGGTCATCTAAAACTAAAAAGATGGTCAGGATTTATAAACCAGATCTGATCCTTACTGTAAGTATCCGGTTGATGTGGGTTCATGCTTACCGGCTGTCTAAACAACATAGGTTACCGCTTTACCTCATACTGCATGACGATTGGCTTACATCCGAAAATCATGGCCTGTGGCAGCGTTACCTGGTTAGGGCTTTTGGAAACATGTACAAATATGCAAGCGAACGGTTTTGTATTTCTCCTACTATGGAAAAATACTATCACTCATTGTATCGGGTTCATGGAAAAGTGATTTACCCGTCCCGGGCAAAAGGCGACAAAGTTCTTCCATTGGTAACAGATAGGAAACCGGGTATGGAAGGTTTGAAGTTCTGTTATGCCGGGTCATTATTTACCGGTGATTTTGCTCCGATGCTGGATACAGTTGCTAAGTATATAGGCAAATTGAAGGGAGAATTGCATGTATTTTCATATTGGAATAAAGAATTGTTATCAAAATACCCGAATCTGAACGCTGACCATGTTACGTTTCACCCGTTCATGCATGCCACAGATTTGATGAGGAAAATGAATGAAGAAATGGATGTTGCCATATTGCTGAATTCTTTTTTGTATGAACTTCCATTCCGTTATAATTTTTCAAGCAAGCTGGTAGATTATATTTCAGCAGGATTGCCTGTATTTTTTTGGGGGCCTGCAACTTCCGGGTCTATATTGTGGGCATTGGAACATGGATATGAAGCTGTAGTAACATCACAGGATCACAATCTGGTGGAATCTATGCTGGGTAATTTACAGCTTACTGAGAAAAGATTCGCTTATGCAAAAAAAATTCGTGATCTGGGAATTCCCGAATTCAGTTATGAGCAGAACCATGAAACCTTCATCAATGCTATTTCAGATCGGCATTGCGAGAAACGAAGCAATCCGGCAGATTAAAAACAGGGTATCATTGCAGGGAGTTAGGAAGTATAAAGCAAAGCGATCTACCCAATTAAAAACCTGGTTTAATATATTTAATGAGGCTTACAGACGAAGCATACTGGAATGAAGGTTATGCAAACCAGCCGCTCGGTGAAGCTGTCGGCGGACCGCTGGAACTTTTTTTGCATACACATTTAACAACAGTTAACAATGCATCCTGCCTGGAGATAGGCAGTTTCCCCGGTTCATATCTTCCGGTGATTGGCAGAAAGGGTTATGTTTTGAATGGCATCGATTTCAATCCCCGTAATAAACAGGAACTTCCGCAATGGTTGCAGTCGCTCGGCTTACGTACCGGTGATTTCTGGTCGGGAGATTTTTTTGAATTCGGAAACAACATACAAAACCGCTACGACCTGGTTTGCTCTTTCGGTTTTATAGAGCATTTTGATAACTTTCCGGAAGTGATAGACGCACATGTGAAATTGCTAAAACCATCAGGGAAAATTGTTATAACAACGCCCAATTTCAGGGGCTGGATGCAATACTGGCCGCACAGGTTATTGGATAAGGAGAACCTGGCGAAACATAATGTAAAAAGCATGAACCCGGCCGCCTGGAAGAAACAACTGGAATCACTGGGCTTCAATGTGTCATTTGCCGGTTATTTTGGAAAATATTATTTCTGGGTGGATGATTCGGCCAAACGTTCGGGCTTTGAAAAATTCATGCTTAAAACGGTAAACCGCATCATATTTAATTTAAACAAGCTGATAAAAAAAGCCGGCATAGAATCAAAAAGTTATTCTGCCTTTTGTGGAATTGTAGCTGAAAAAAAATAGATGAAGATTGCCATCGTAACAAATTTTTTTTATCCTGAAGGAGTGGGGGGGACTGAATTGTATTGTAATAACCTGGCCCTGTCATTAAGTGAAATTGGCAATGACGTATACTGGTTCGTACCAAATTTTCGCAAAAATATCACACAAAAAGATGTTAGTAAAACAGGCATAAAAGTTATACGCTTTGCTGCAGTGGATAGTTGTTACAAACCAGACCTGGATTTCATATGCAGTTCATTTACATCTGAATTACTGGAAATCGGAATTGAAGTTGCTCATTTCAACGAGTTCGGAGGAGAGGATGGAGTAAGTACGGGATTGCTTGCTGCAGCAAAGGCTTCCGGTGTTCATACGGTAGTAACATTACATCTTGTTAATTATATATGCAGGAGCAGTACTATGCATATTGGAGGAACAAAGCCATGTAATGGAAAAGTGATCTTACATCGCTGTAGTAGTTGTGCACTGTTTTCAAATGCCACAAAAAATGAACAGTTAAATTATGGCCTTACAAATATATTTGAAAGTATTTTTAGTATTAGTGCCATACAATCACTTCCAAAAATAAAGAATGTAGTACATGGCGTCAGGTTAAAACAGTATTTTATAGCTGAGTTAATAAAACATGCAGATAAAATTGTTTCTCTAACCAATTGGTTCAGGGATGTGTTACTGATCAATGGTTTTCCGGCAGAAAAAATTTCCTATATACCCCAGGTATCCCCTGAAATTGATATACACTTACAACAACAGGCAGTTGATAATAGATCAAACTATGTATTTCTGGGAAGAGTGAATAAGGAAAAAGGAGTTGATCTGATTTTAGAGATGGCAACCAGGCTTAAAAAGGAATTGCCGGGTGTATATATAGACCTGTATGGGTCATATACACCAACAGAAATATTGCCACACACGATCATCAGTAACCTGCACGATTTTGACAATATACGTTATAAGGGGTTATTGCATGCCAGTGAGGTATTGCCTGTAATGAACCAGTATAAGGCAGTAATACTCCCTTCGCGAGTTGCTGAAATGGCACCGCTGATTATCATGGAAGCAAATAGATTAAAAGTGCCGGTTATTGTTTCTGATGTGCCCGGTTCTGTTGAATTGGTTAAGCAATATGACTGTGGATTGGTCTTTAAGTATGCTTCTGCAAATAGCATTATGGATAAGATACTTGAAATTGAGAGTGGTGGGTATCATTTTAAGTTTCATCATGACAGCAATAATAGTTATATTGAAAATGCCCGGAAATATAAAGAAATGTATAATTATTTAATCTAAGAAAATTGGTACTATAAATAAATTTCATTTTCGATAAGTGTTTAAAGTGATATTCTTTATTCAGTTTTTAATAAGTATCATTTTACTGTATGATTAAAATAATTCAAAATGTCAATCCTGAAAGGAATATATAAGTTTATACTTAAGGTGATTAATTATGTTATTTTCAGATTAAAATCGGCTCTTCGAGAAGATTCTGATCGGTTTTTGAAAAAAGTCAAAGGCGTAATACATGTCGGTGCGAATACCGGACAGGAAATGGAATTATATGCAAAGTATAAATTGCCTGTAGTATGGATAGAACCAATACCTGAAGTTTTTGAAACCTTGAAACAAAATCTGAAATCAGTAAAAAATCAGCTGGCAATAAAAGGACTTGTTACTGATGTAGATGATAAGGAATATGAGTTTCACATTGCTAATAATTACGGGGCTTCATCATCAATACTCGAACTTGACTTACATACAGATATATGGCCGGATATAAAATATGAAAAAACTATATCATTAAAGAGTAACACATTGGCTTCATTGCTAAAAAGTAATAACATTTCTTTGGAAAGATATGATACATTGATAATGGACACACAGGGTTCTGAATTATTAGTATTACAGGGAGCGATTCCTATTTTAGATAGGTTTACATTTATTAAAACAGAAGTATCAGATTTTGAGTCTTATAAAGGATGTTGCCAGTTAAAAGACATTGATGCATTTTTACAGGAATATGGTTTTAAAGAATATTACCGGCATAAGTTTATTGAACATCCTAAGGGCGGGAGTTACTTTGATGTAGTCTATAAGAAATAAACTGCTGACAGCATATTAACAAAATATTATTCCTACTTATTTATTTCTGATTTCTCAGGAGGTGTAAAAACATGAACATCATCAACAATCAACTCTTTAAAAGGATTTACAATAAACTTACGGGTATACCGTATATCATTTCCTATTCACAAACCGGGGAAGACATCATCATCGATTTCCTGGTAGGCGCAAAAAAGATAAAGGACTTTACTTACCTCGATATCGGCGCCAACGACCCTGTTAAGATCAATAATACCTATAAGTTCTATGAAGCCGGTTACCGGGGCGTGTGTATTGAGCCCGATCCCGCGATTTTCGCAAAACTTAAAAAGAAAAGGCCGAAAGATACCTGTCTTAATATCGGCCTTGCCGGAAAGGCTGCCGGTAATGCCGAGTTCTTTGTAATGAACCAGGCCGGGTTGAATACCTTTTCAAAAGAAGAAGCAACGGCACTGGAAAAGAACAAACAGGGAAAGATCATGAAAGTGATTCAGGTACCCTTGCGCACCGTTGAGGAAGTGATTGATGAAAACTTTGCAGGCAAAGCGCCGGTGTTTGTA
>CALKVC010000081.1 GCA_937996595.1 uncultured Chitinophagaceae bacterium | reverse complement strand
CCAGATCATTGTGGCACATAATTTCGGGAATGTACTCAGTAATACCATTCAAACAGATGTATTACCCGCTTTGGCTTCCCGTGTAAAGCATGACCTGAGGATTAAGAATCCTTACTGTATACCATATGATATTCTTTTTGGTTGTCCCGGATGGATTCAGGGCGTTATTCAAGCCGATGCTTATATACAAGCAGGTGTAGCTTCAAAATGCCTGGTAATTGGTGCAGAAACCTTATCGCGGGTGCTTGATAAATATGACAGGGACAGCATGATATTTTCTGATGGCGCCGGAGCCTGTGTGCTGGAGGCGATTGAAGCAACTGCAACGCAATCAGGCATTTTGTCAACTGCGGCTTTATCGCATTGTGCCGAAGAAGCGGGATACCTGTACTTTGGCAGGTCAAACCACCCTGAAGCCGATCCCGCTGTAAGATATATTAAGATGAAAGGCAGGAAGGTATTTGAATATGCATTGAAGCATGTACCACTTGCCATGAAAGCATGCCTTGACAAATCGGGGGTTGATATTACCAGTATCAAAAAAGTGTTCATACACCAGGCCAATGAGAAAATGGACGAGAGCATCATAAAAGCATTGTATAAATTGTATGGTATCAACGTGATACCTCATGATATTATGCCCATGAGTATCCATGAACTGGGAAACAGCTCCGTTGCTACCGTACCCACACTGTTAGACCTGGTGAGGAAACATAAGATGCCGCAGCATGCCTTATCGCCCGGAGATATTGTATTGTTCGCTTCAGTTGGAGCAGGGATGAACATAAATGCTTTTTGTTACCGTATGTGAAAACCGCGTTATAAAAGTATTCTCCTGAACTGCGCAGGAATGATTACCTTCATCGAAATTAGCTTATGGTATATGAAATGATCTCAAGGTTCCTGGAACCGGTGCAAAGTGAAAAGCTTGCTGTTAAGATTGAATTCAAGAAAAGGAATTCAATGGTAGGCATTTTTGTAAAATCCAACGATTATGAAGACCTGAAATCGAAAAATTTCTGGCGTATCGTTTCTGAAGTGAAGATTCCTGAATGGAGGAAAACGAATGACAATAACCTGTCTAAGATATTCAACGGTTCAGAATTTACCAGGCTAACCGTAGCCAAGGAGCAATAAGGGATACCACCGGCTTTCCTCACTGTTTTATTTCGGGTACGCTTTAATGTTATCTACGTTTGTGTTTACCATACATGGTGAATGGAGGGATACGGCCCTGTCTTTTTACCGGTTGTTAATAAAAAAGGCCCGGTGTAACCACCGTGCCCTTTTATGTTGAGTTGCTGAAGCAATCTGTCAGTTTTCCGCAGCATAACTGCTGGTAGGTTCACAGGTGCAAACCAGGTTCCTGTCGCCAAACGTATTGTTTATGCGGGCGATGGAAGGCCAGAATTTGTTCCGGGCAACATATGCCAGCGGGAATGCTGCTTCCTGGCGTGTATACCGATGGTTCCATTCGTCGCTGCAAATTACAGCCTGCGTGTGCGGTGCATGCTTCAGTACATTGTCTGATTTGTCTGCTTGTCCGTTTTCAATGGCTTTTATTTCATGATAGATGCTGATAAGCGCTTCACAGAACCTGTCCAGTTCAGCCTTGTCCTCACTTTCAGTGGGTTCTATCATGATGGTTCCCGGTACGGGGAAGCTGAGTGTTGGAGCGTGAAAGCCATAATCCATCAGGCGTTTAGCCACATCCTCTGCTTCTATTCCTGCAGAAGCTTTAAATGGCCGCAGGTCTACAATAAACTCATGCGCACAATATCCATTACTGCCGGTATACAGCACCTGGTAATATTTCTCCAGCTTTGCTTTCATATAATTCGCATTCAGGATAGCATAAGCTGTGGCATTCTTTAATCCTTCAGCGCCAAGCATTTTAATATAGGCATAGCTGATAAGTAAGATACTGGCACTGCCGTAAGGCGAAGCTGAAACGGCCGTTGTTGCTGAGCCCGGTAAATTCAGCGTATCTTTTACATGATGGCCCGGCAAATAGGGTTTTAATTTGTTGTTCACACAAATGGGCCCTACGCCCGGACCGCCGCCTCCGTGCGGAATGGCAAATGTTTTATGGAGGTTCAGGTGGCACACATCAGCGCCAATCATACCCGGACTGGTTAAACCAACCTGGGCATTCATATTGGCCCCATCCATATAAACCAGCCCGCCGTTATCATGTATTATCTTGCAGATCTTCCGGATGCTTTCTTCAAAAACACCGTGAGTGCTGGGATAGGTTACCATTAGTCCGGCCAGGTTAGGCGCATGTTCAACCGCTTTTTCTTTCAGGTCTTTTACATCAATATGCCCGTGTTCATCGCTTTTAACAACAATCACTTTCATACCGGCCATGATAGCGCTGGCGGGATTGGTGCCATGTGCCGAGATGGGTATAAGTACAATGTTCCGGTGAGGTTCTTTCCTGTCTTCATGGTAAGCCCTGATGGTTAACAAACCGGCATATTCTCCCTGTGCGCCACTGTTTGGCTGCAATGAGCAGGCGGTAAACCCTGTTATCCTGCTGAGATAGGTTTCCAGTTCTGAAATCATTTTCTGGTAACCTTTGGTTTGCGATGCCGGTGCAAATGGATGCAGTTGGCTGAATTCAGGCCAGCTAACCGGAATGAGTTCAGATGCCGCATTCAATTTCATGGTACAGCTTCCCAGCGAAATCATGGAAGTATTCAGGCTCAGGTCTTTGTTTTCAAGCGATTTGATGTACCGCATCATGAGGCTTTCGCTATGGTATTTGTTGAATACCATTTGTGAGAGGTAACCCGAACTGCGGGTAAGTTCCCCGGTAATGGCAAAGCCGTTTTCTTCTATAACAATTGAAACCGGTTTTGAAAGCGCCTTGCTGAATATGCTGGTTAGGGTTGCAATGGTTGCTGCGGTATTGTTGGATGAAACTTCGTCTATAGCTAAACCGATAGATCCATCGCTGAAATAATGAAAATTAGCCTGGTTGGCTTCCGCTATTTTTCTGAATGCAGCCACATCCGGCATGTTGAAACGGATGCTGTCGAAATAATTTACCGTATGCACTTTTACACCTGCAGCCGACAGGCCCCTGGCAACTGCAGCAGTAAAGAAGTGAATTCTTTTAGCGATTTTCTTTAAGCCTTCAGGGCCATGGTACACGGCATACATGGCTGCCATATTTGCCAGCAGTGCCTGTGCCGTACATATGTTGGAAGTGGCTTTCTCCCTTTTAATATGCTGTTCCCTTGTCTGGAGCGCCATACGCAGTGCCCGGTTATTCTGAGCGTCTATGCTTATGCCGATAATCCTCCCGGGCATGCCCCTTTTAAATTCGTCTTTTGTAGCAAAGAAAGCTGCATGGGGCCCACCGTATCCCAGTGGCACACCAAAACGCTGGGCAGACCCTACCGCCACATCGGCACCCAGTTCACCCGGTGAAACCAGCAAAGTAAGGGCGAGCAGGTCGGTAGCCATCACCACATAACCATTAACGGCATGCACTTTTTTTATAAACTCACGGTAATCGTTAACCGAACCTTCAGCGTCGGGGTATTGCACGATGGCGCCAAAGTAAGAATCATCCATGGCGGCCTCGCGGTAATTACCGGTTACCAGTTCTATGCCAACCGGGGTTGCCCTGGTAAGCAGTACATCTTTTGTCTGTTCAAAGATCCTGCTATCAACAAAAAAACGGGGCGATGAAATTTCATCCGTTTTGTTTTTGTGATGGAAGAGCATGGCCATCGCTTCTGCTGCTGCGGTTGCTTCATCAAGCAGGCTTGCATTGGCAAGTTCAAGCCCGGTAAGTTCGCACACCAGCGTTTGAAAATTAAGCAGGCTTTCCAGCCTTCCCTGCGAAATCTCAGCCTGGTAAGGCGTATATTGTGTATACCAGCCCGGGTTTTCAAAAATGTTACGCAGGATAACGCTTGGTGTGATGGTATTATAATATCCCTGCCCGATGAATGAGCTGAATATCCTGTTTCGGGATGCAGTTTTTTTCAATTCAGAAAGGTATTCAAATTCTGTCTGGCCTTTAGGGATCTTTAACGGTGTTTTAAGCCTGATAGATGCAGGTACTGTCTTGCTGATGAGTTCATCAAGCGAGGATTCTCCAATTACTTTTAGCATTTCATTACGGTCCTGTTCATTCAGGGAGCCAATATGCCTGCTGGCAAATTCATGTTGTTGTTCTTCAAAGAGGTTCATATGTTATTTATTTTGCCGGTTGAGGACTTCAAAGGCTTTTGAACACTGGTACTGCGGGAACCCGGTCGGGCGGGATGCAGCTAGCAGTAGCCTTCATTTACCGCCGCAAATTTAGCATAAACCAAACATATATACATTACTGTTTAGTTTTGTTAGCTTTATGTTGTGGAAAAATGCATGATAAATAAATTACCTGATTCATATGGCTGATGACATCCTGGTGAACTGGCAGAAGAAAAGTGCCGAAAATCAGAAAAAATACAAGCGTTTCCTGCAACGGCCAGATAAGAAAACAGTATTGAAACAGCTTCCTGTGCTGCATGAAGAGGCATTTGCACGCATCGACTGCCTGGATTGTGCGGCCTGTTGTAAAAATTATTCACCCCGTTTTAAAACGCCTGATATTAAAAGGATCTCAAAGCACCTGAAAATGAAAGAGGGGGCGTTTATTGATAAATTCCTGCAGCTTGATGATGAAGGCGACTATGTGGTTCAGTTCAAACCCTGTCCATTTCTTGGACAAGATAACCGTTGCAGTATTTATGATGTGCGGCCATCAGATTGTGCACGGTTTCCATATACGGATGAAGACATAATCATAAAAAGGGCAGCCATCACTTTAAAGAATTCAACCTTTTGCCCTGCTACCTATTATGTGCTGGAAAAGCTCGCTGAACTGAATAAATAATCAGGTAGCCAGCTCCTGGAAAGCGGCTTTCAGGGGCCGGTCTATGCCCTCACCGGTCCATTCCGGAGACCCTGGTATTTCTTTCAGCTTTAAAATTTCTTCCAGTTTTTTACCTGCTTTTAACTCATCAGCAACCAGTTTCAGTAGGTTGCCCAGGTAATCAGCAAATTGCCTTAGGTCAGTTCCAGAAAGGATTACATCAAATCCGCTGCCTGCATGGCCACAAATGAATTGTGTTTTCTTATCAAAAAAACTGATCGCTTTTTCAAGCACTTTAATCCAGTTTACAATGCTGGCACCCGATGTTTTATCAATGTATGGATGCCGCCGGTTAAATACCAGGTCGCCCAAATGCACAATATTGCTTTCCTGGAAATGAACCAGGCTGTCGCCATTGGTATGGCCGGCTCCAAAATAATGAAGGCAAATATTTTCATTCGCGGTTTTTTCGCACCAGGAAGTGGTATATGTTATATCAGGATATAACTGGTTCTCTTCTTTTTTTTGTTCCCTGGCAACCCGTTGCTGGTTTGCCTTTGAATTTTCATGGGCCAGTACATGCTTAACCAGCCCTTTATATGCAATATTTCCTGATGTATGGTCTCCGTGGTGATGGGTGTTTACCAGTAATCGGTATGGATTACTGGTTTTTTCTTTCAGCGCTTCAATCAGGTGTGCTGAAGAGTCAGGAAACTGGGAATCCACCACAACAATACCTTCTTTGGATAAATGAAAAAGGATTGTGCCGCCTTTTTCAGTGAATATGCCGGTATCATCTGTGAGCATCCTTATTTTCCAGGCCGGGTCTTTTAGCAAAGCAGCTAACGCCGTATTATTGATAAGCGCCATCCCGGCCAGGCTAAGGCTGGTATGCCGGATAAATTTTCTTCGTTGCATAAAAAACAGGTTGATATTTATGAAAAGGTAACAAATTTTATATACATCCGTTTAGTAAAGTACAGGTCTTTTAATAAGTACAGCCAAAATATGAAACGGACGTGGAGCCGATGGCAGTATCAGTATTCCATCTTACGGAGAGCAGGTGCTTTAAACCAGGTGAAAACCACTACAGCCAGGGTCATGCAACCGCCGAATACCACTGAAGTAACGGTACCCATCAGTTTTGCCGCCACGCCGCTTTCAAACTGCCCCAGTTCATTGGAAGAATTAATGAACATACTATTTACAGACATCAGATCGGAAGAGCA
>CALKVC010000080.1 GCA_937996595.1 uncultured Chitinophagaceae bacterium | reverse complement strand
GGCAGTTTCCTTTTATGGGCTATCTGCCAGAGCCTGTTAGGGCTTGTACTCATTTTTAAAAGCAGGGAATGGCAGGCACCTGTTATGTCTGTTATCAGCCTGGCACAGGTTTTCCTGCTCATGATGATCCTTGGCATCTATGTTTTCGATGTAAGGATAGGCAACAGTCCGTTTACCCTTACCCGTAATGAAATTTCAGCACCTATTTTCAGCCAGGCCAATTACCTCAGTTTCATAAAAGATGGTATGGGGCTGAATGTGCTGTTGCGCAATTACTGGATGGTAATACATCCGCCCGTGTTATTCCTTGGTTTTGCCTCTACCCTTATCCCTTTTGCATATGCCTATGCAGGCATCCAAACTAAACGTTACGGCGAATGGGTGAAACCCGTGTTACCCTGGGCGCTATTGGGAGCTGCCATCCTGGGATCAGGTATCATGATGGGTGGCAAATGGGCTTATGAAAGCCTGAGCTTTGGCGGATACTGGGCCTGGGACCCTGTGGAGAACGCTTCGCTGGTACCCTGGCTCATACTTATTGCAGGCCTGCATACCATGGTCATTTACAATGCAACCGGTCATTCATTAAGAGCGAGTTACCTGTTAGGTTTTTTGCCTTTCATTTTTGTGCTGTACTCCACATTCCTTACCCGTACCGGTGTTTTAGGCGACACATCCGTTCATGCATTTACGGAAGCAGGAAAAGCGATAAACATCATGATCGGATCCTTTGTGCTGATGTTTACCGTTCCCATGTTTTTCCTCTTTTTCAGGAATTATAAAAAAATACCGGCAATCACCAGGGAAGAACAAACAAGTTCCCGTGAATTCTGGATGTTCATCGGATCAATCGTTTTTTTCCTGTCGGCCATCTTCATCATCGCCATCACTTCCATCCCTTTATATAACAAGATCCCGCTTATTAAAGACCTCATCATCAGGATACACAAAGGGCCGCTGGCCATGCCAGAAAATGCAGAATTCCTGTATAACAAAGTGATGGTACTGGTAGCAGTGATCATTGGATTGTTAACGGCAACCGCCCAGTACCTGAAATATAAAAGTACCGGTACAGCCTATTTCCTTAAAAAAATTGCATTTCCAACCATTATGGCTGCCGTAATTACTACGCTGTTCATCTTTTTTTACCCGCTTAGTTTTTATAAACACGGAACCGGTTACCTGGTGGCCATATACCTGGCATTCTTTGCTGTAACCTATGCCGTAATCGCCAATGCTATGTATATTTTCAGCGGCATGAAAGGAAAGTTGAAACTGGCAGGAGCATCCGTTGCTCATGCCGGGTTTGCATTAATGATTGCAGGCATCCTCATTTCATCCAGCAATAAAGTGGTAATCAGCAGCAGCATGGTAAACGGAATCAACCTGCCTGCCTCCATCGATCCCATGACCAAACAGCAGGATGACCCCAGGGAAAACCTTACCCTGCTAAGGGATGTTCCTACTACCATGGGCAAGTACGAGGTTACATACCTGAAAGATTCTGCCGGGCATGAAAAAGGAAGGAAATATTATGAATTATTATTCAGGCAGACAGACCCGTCTACAAAAAAAATCAAGGAACAGTTTACGCTAAAACCGGATGTATACCTCATGAAAGATAATAACATGAGCAGTAACCCCGATACAAAATCGTACCTCACAAAAGATATTTTCACTTATGTTTCTTTTGTATTGAATGAAAACCAGCCATCTAATGATACGGCATCATTCAAGGTTTCTGAAATGCATGAAGGCGATACCGCTTATTACAGCAACGGTTATTTTATCCTGAACAGCATTGTAAAAAACCCGGTGAATGAAAAATACCGGTTTACGGAAAATGATGTAGCCTTAATGGCAAATATTACCGTTGTAAATAAGGAAAACCGGAAGTTTACGGTAAAGCCTTTGCTGCATGTAGATGAATTCGGGATTGTTCATGCCGATGATACCTTATATGCACAGAACATGTTTTTCCGATTTGCCGGCGTTAGCGACAACCATCATGTAAAAATCGGTGTAAAGGAATTTGACAGCATGATTGATTTTGTTACCGTAAAATCATACATATACCCTTATGTGAACCTGGTTTGGCTGGGGCTAGTAATTATGGCTGCAGGCCTGTTAATGAGTATGGTTCAAAGAGGCCGTTTTACCCCCGTACAGGCTGCCATTGCCCTTATAATTGCCATTTCTGGCCTGTCATACCTGTTCCTGCTGGCTAACTGATTTCTCCCTTATATCAAACAAATTTGATCTAAGCAGCGTTTTAACATACGTAAACAGTCATTATTTGGTATATTTTAAGGTTACTTTATACATTTACAGGTATTAAAAAGTAAGAACCGGCAGTAAATTTACATGCATGTCTTTTAAACAGAACAACAGGCTTTTAAAGTGTCTTGCGCTTTTTTTCATGATGCTGAACATTGGCGGATTGGAAACCAACGCACAAACAGTTTATGGCGTGAATGATACCATCATTCATGAAGCGGTTGTTTATGATGGAGATACCATTGAAGCAAAGACGCTGGGCATCCTGTTCATCTATTCCAGGATGACGGAATCTCAACGGGCTGAAGCAGCTAAATACAACCGGCTAAGAAATGCCGTTTATGTAACCTACCCTTTTGCACGTAAAGCCGGCATCATCATGAATGAAATGAATGCCCGGCTGGCCTCCATCACTGATAAGCAGGAACGAAAAAAATATATTAAAACCAAAGAATCGGTTTTAAGAAGGGATTTTACCGATCCGCTTACAAACCTGAGTGTTTACCAGGGAAAGGTATTGATGAAACTGATAAACCGGGAAACCGGGAATAACTGCTATGAGATCATAAAAGAATACAAAGGCGGCCTTACTGCCAGGCTGTATCAAACGGTTGCATTTTTCTTTAACAGTAATTTAAAGCAGCCCTATAATGAAAAAAATGAAGATGCCGTGATTGAAAAACTGGTTAAGGAAGTACAGCGGATGTACGGCTACCAGGACATCCGCAAGACCGATGTGGTACAAATGTGAACCCAACGGCAGATTATCCCCATAAAACAAATGAATGTTAGTATTTTTTGAACCCGTACAGGCCTTGTCTGAACGGGTTATTTGGCTTTTTAGCTGTATCTTGCAGTAAAATTTTCATACTATTACATGAAATTAGATGTACTGGCTTTTGGTGTTCACCCGGATGATGTGGAGTTAAGTTGTTCCGGTACATTGCTCGTTGAAAAAAAGCAGGGAAGAAAGACCGGTATTGTGGACCTGACCGAAGGCGAACTGGGTACCAGGGGTACGGTAGAAACCAGGTATGCAGAAGCGGCACTGGCATCCGGTATATTGGGTGTTGATGTAAGGGAAAATCTCCGGCTTGCCGATGGTTTTTTTAAAAATGAGGAAAAAGAACAGCGGGAAGTGATCAGGGTGATTCGGAAATATAAACCTGAGATTGTACTGTGTAATGCCCCGGAAGACAGGCATCCGGATCATGGAAGAAGTGCAAAACTGGTATCAGACGCTTCCTTTCTTTCCGGGTTGATGAAAATTGAAACTACAGATAACGGATTGAAACAGGAACCCTGGAGGCCGGCATATGTGCTCCATTATATCCAGGACAGGTTTCTGAAACCCGATTTTGTAATTGACATTTCTGATGTTTTTGAAAAAAAACTGGAATCCATCAAAGCATACGGAACACAGTTTCATAACCCGGAAGCCGGAGGCCCGCAAACATATATCTCCGCTCCCGGCTTTCTGGAAAGTGTGGTTTACCGCCATAAGATGTTTGGTAAAATGATTGGTGTGGAATATGCAGAAGGGTACATTTCAGAAAAAATAATAGGGATTAATAATCTAGATTCAATAATAAAAAAAAATACATAATCAAACCATAACCATGTCAGCCACCCCAAAATTTGCAAATATCCAGGGTTCTAATTTTCACCAGGAACTTAAAAGAAGGGTTCAGCAGTATTTTATAGATTCAAAAAAACCGGCAACCGGCAATTTCAGCCTGTATTTTAAAGCCGGTTTATTATGGACCCTATACATCGCTTTATACATTCACGTAGTATTCTTCACGCCCGCATACTGGATTGCATTCCTGGAATGCCTGGCCATGGGCGGATTAACCGCTGCAATCGGCTTCAATGTGATGCACGATGGCGGCCACGGCAGCTTCAGCAGGAGTAAGTTCTGGAACAAGATTGCTGCATTTTCAGCCAATGCACTGGGTGCCAGCGGAATTATGTGGAATAACAAGCACAATATCATTCACCATACTTACACCAATATTGATGGCATAGATGATGATATTGAGATTAAACCAATGCTGAGAATGTGCACCACACAGAAAAAATATTTCATTCACCGATTCCAGCACATTTATGTGTGGTTCCTTTATACGTTACTGTTACTGGTTTGGGTTTTTGAATCCGATTACAGGAAATATTTTAAACAGAAAGTTGGTCCCGTGCCTATCAAGAAAATGAGCCCTTTTGATCATTTCGCTTTCTGGTTTGCCAAAATCGGGTACATGTTCATGATGATCGTTTTACCTATTTACCTGATAGGATTTCTGCCCTGGCTGATTGGTTTCCTCAGCCTTGCTATGTTTGCCGGTTTCATATTAAGCATTGTATTTCAACTGGCTCATACAGTTGAAGAAACTGCTTTCCCGGTGCCTTCCGGAGACACAAACAGGATTGAAGAGGAATGGGCCATTCACCAGATACAGACAACAGCTAATTTTGCTACCCGCAACAAACTGATATCCTGGCTGGTTGGCGGGCTTAACTTCCAGATTGAGCACCACCTGTTCCCGAAAATTTCTCACGTGCACTACCCTGCTATCAGCAAGATCATTAAAAAAACCTGTGACGAGTTCAATGTAAAATACATAGAATATAAAAAGATGCGGCATGCCATCGTTTCCCATGCCTTATATCTTAAGAAAATGGGCAGGGCCTGATAACTGCATCAATGGTAACTTATTAAGCCCGTGTTCAGTACACGGGCTTTTTATTGAATATAATTTTGAAAACCGAATACTTACATTTGCAGAATAATATCAAGTATGAGCGAAGAAAAAACCCTTAATTTCCTGGAAGAGATCGTGGAAGCAGACCTGGCTTCCGGCAAATATGCATCACTGCTCACCCGGTTTCCGCCCGAACCGAACGGGTACCTGCATATCGGCCATTCAAAAGCGATAAATGTAAACTTCGGACTGGCACTAAAATATGGCGGTGAAACCAATCTCCGTTTCGACGACACCAACCCGGTTACCGAAGAAACCGAATATGTGGAAAGCATCAAGGAAGATATACGCTGGCTGGGTTTCACCTGGGCAAGAGAATTATATGCATCTGATTATTTCGACGACCTATATGGATATGCCGTAAAACTCATTGAAAAAGGGCTCGCATATGTTGATGACAGCAGTTCGGAAGAGATTGCTGCCGGTAAAGGCACACCCACTGAACCCGGTAAGGAAAATAAATACCGCAATCGCAGCATACAGGAAAACCTGCAACTGTTCAGCGATATGAAAGCGGGTAAATACAAAGACGGCGAAAAAGTACTGAGGGCTAAGATTGATATGGCTTCGCCAAATATGCTGATGCGTGACCCAGTCATTTACCGCATTAAGCACGCCCATCATCACCGCACAGGAAACAAATGGTGTATTTACCCGATGTATGATTTTGCCCACGGGCAAAGCGACAGCATTGAAAACATTACGCACAGCATCTGCACGCTTGAATTCATCCCGCACAGGCCATTGTACGACTGGTTCATAGAAAAGCTGGACATTTTCCCGTCGCACCAATATGAATTTGCCCGTCTGAACATGACTTATACGGTAATGAGTAAACGCAAATTACTGCAACTGGTTAACGAAAAGCATGTGAACGGATGGGACGACCCCAGGATGCCGACTATCAGCGGTTTCAGGAGAAAAGGTTATACACCGGGCAGCATCAGGGAATTCTGCGAAAAGATAGGCGTTGCCAAAAGGGAAAACCTGATAGACCTGGGGCTGCTTGAATTCTGCCTGAGGGAAGAACTGAATAAAACCGCCCTCAGGGTAATGGTTGTGCTTGACCCCGTTAAACTGGTTATTGATAATTATGAAGAAGGCCGCACAGAAGAGCTTACCAGCGAAAACGGCCCCGACGAAAGCATGGGAACCCGTACGCTGCCTTTCAGTAAAACCCTTTGGATTGAACGGGAAGACTTCATGGAAGTGCCGGCTAAAAAATGGTTCAGGCTGGCTCCCGGAGCCATGGTAAGGCTTAAAAGCGCTTACATTATCAAATGCAACAGTTTCATTAAAGATGAACAGGGCTATATAACGGAGATACACGCCAGCTATTTCCCCGAATCAAAAAGCGGCCATGAAGGATCTGGCAATATACAGGTTAAAGGAACCATTCATTGGGTAAGTGCTGAACATGCTGCTACAGCAGAAGTGAGGTTATACGACCGATTGTTCCTGTCTGAAAACCCAGCTGCTGAAGAGGGTGATTTCAAAGACCATATAAACCCCAACTCGCTGCAGGTAATTGAAAAAGCCTATATAGAACCATCATTGAAACAGGCAACACTAAATGAACGTTTCCAGTTTATACGTAAAGGGTATTTCTGCCTCGACCCCGACTCAACAGAAAACCACCTGGTATTTAACCGAACTGTTACATTAAAGGATGCGTGGGCAAAGGAAGTGAAAAAGTAAATGTGGTTGTACGTTAGTAGTTATGAGATTTAGTTTTAAGACTATACCCCCAATCATACATCATACATCATAGATCATACATTTGAGATTTATGATGTATGATTTATGATGTATGATTTAAAAACTTTTACCGTTCTTTTATCCTGGGAAACAGGGATGATGCCAGCATCAGAAATGAAAGTACTATTATAAGGTAAATTCCTGCTTTCTTTTCCACTTCACCTTCAAACAAGGCACTGGTAAATATGATATAGGTACGAATACAATACGCAAACAAAATTGCTGTAAGAAAAAGATTGGTTCTTTTTGCCCAAAGCTTTGGGATGAACATGAAGATCAGGATGATTGCAGTAAAGAAACAAATAACCACTCCTGCCCTGCCATAATAATTTCCGGTTGAAAACCTGCTGACATGAAAACCCGTAAATGTTTCATTGATATTATTATAATGCACCCAGGGAATGAAACACGTGGCAATAAGCAAAGCGGCAGCCATTAACCCCACCATATGCATGATCCTGGTTATCATACCATTCGTATTATTGAATTGCCCCGGTAACTGTACCGGGGCAATATTCCTTTTGAGGTCCCTAGCGGATTCGAACCGCTGTAGAAGCTTTTGCAGAGCTGTGCCTAGCCACTCGGCCAAAGGACCGGTTAAGAACAACAAACATGCGTAGATGTTCGTTTTCAGTGTTGCAAAAATAGGGTATTTTTATCCATAAAATAAAATTGCATACCACATCCTTAAATTTTTAATGTAAAATCAGGTAAATGAACAGCATCGCCGCTTCAGAACTTATCATCAATAACCGCGGAGCCATCTATCATATTAATTGCCGGCCGGAAGAAATTGCCCGTACCATCATTACCGTTGGAGACCCGGACCGTGTTGATGAAGTCAGCAAGCATTTTGACCATATTGAATTCAGGAACCATCATCGTGAATTTAATACCCATACCGGATATATAGGCAAAAAACGAATCTCTGTTACCAGTACCGGAATTGGTCCCGATAATATTGATATTGTAATGAACGAACTGGATGCACTGGTTAATATTGATTTTACAACCAGGTGTATCAGGGAAAAACTTTCCAGTCTGAATATCATTCGTATCGGTACGGCAGGTTCGCTTCAGCAAGACATTCCGGTTGACAGTTTTGTGGCAAGCACGCATGGTTTGGGTATTGACAACCTAATGAACTTTTACAAGAACAGCCATAATAAAGAGGAAAACCAGGTATTACATGCATTTAAAACCTATGTTCAAATGCAACAGGGCATTTCTGAACCTTACCTGAATACCGCCGGCATTTCATTGCTGAAAGAATTTGTTACAGGTTTCCACCATGGCATAACGGTTACCTGCCCCGGATTTTACGGGCCACAGGGAAGGGTTCTACGAATGGGGCTTACACAACCCAACCTGGTAGACAGGCTTACCGGTTTCAAATTTGGTAATCACCGGGTATGCAATTTTGAAATGGAAACCGCCGCCATTTACGGTATGGGAAAAGTGATGGGCCATCAATGCCTTTCATTGAGCGCCATCGTGGCTAACAGGATTACAAAGGAATTTAGCAGTAACAGCAATACAGCCGTTGAAAACCTGATAAAAAGGGCACTTGAAACAATTGTAAGCAAAGTTGCTGATGATGCTTAAGGAACAGCTTTCTACCTTGCTACCTGTTTATAAACGGCCTGCTTAATTTAATTAATACTGTTTGCCTATTTTGTAAATTACATCCGAAAATAACAGGAAGCGAAAGAGCATTCCTGGACCAGTCACCTGGTTAAATAACTAATACTGTAAAAAATGAAAATCCATTTTCACAAATACCAGGGAGCGGGAAACGACTTCATCATTCTGGATAACAGGAACGGATCTTACAACAATATAAGTTCTGAACAAATAAACAGGTTATGCGACCGGCATTTCGGAATTGGTGCGGATGGCCTGATGATGTTGAAAAACAATTCAGGCTATGATTTTGAAATGCTTTATTTTAATGCAGACGGGAAACCCGGATCCATGTGCGGTAATGGCGGCAGGTGCATGGTGAAATTTGTTTTCAACCTGGGCATTCATCAGTACACATACCGCTTCCTGGCAAGTGATGGCATACATGAAGCGGAAATAGACAACCAATGGATCAGGTTAAAGATGAAGGATGTACAGGAGATAGAAGAACATTCTTCATTTGCAGTACTGGATACCGGTTCGCCGCATTTTGTAAAATTTGCCAGTGATGTGGAAAATATTGATGTGATTGAAACAGGAAGGGAAGTTAGGTTCAGCAAACGGTATATGCCTGATGGCATAAATGTTAATTTTGTGGAAAGTACCGGGGAAGATTCAATTTATGTTAGAACATATGAACGCGGCGTAGAAGATGAAACGCTTAGTTGCGGAACCGGTGTTACGGCAGCTGCCCTTGTTTCGGCCCACAACCCTCGCGGGTTTAACCGGGTGGATGTAAAAACCGCCGGAGGTAACCTCAGTGTTGAATTCACCAAGATTGATGAAATGCACTTTGAGAATATCTGGCTTTGCGGCCCTGCGGAAAAGGTTTTTGAAGGTGTTATAGAAATAAACTAACTGTACATGATCCAATATTTTAAGATAATCGCCCACCGCACAACGGAAGTTGATAAACCCGATGCAGGAACCTGGGTGAACGTGCTCCCACCCCTTCGCCAGGAAGAATTTTCCGAATTAGGAAAATCGCTTTCCATTCCATTAGACTTTCTGAAAGATTCACTTGACATAGATGAACGCAGCAGGTATGAACTGGAAGACAATGTGAAACTGATTGTTATCAAAACACCTACTGAGAACAATTCCTTCAACGACAGTGATGCTTTTTATATAACCATTCCAATATGTATCATACTAACAGGGCAACAGGTTGTAACAGTTAATTCATTTGAAAATGAAGCCATCAAGAAATTCCTGAACAGTTTTCAAAACCGCAGGCCGGATAAGCCCAATATGATGGTGCTGAAGATTTTTGAAAAGATAACCATGACTTTCCAGGACCACCTGAAAGAAATTAACCAGCGCAGGAACATGCTGGAACAGAAGCTGTACGATTCAATCCGGAATGAAGAACTACTACAACTGATGCGCATACAAAAGAGCCTGGTGTATTTCATAACAGCACTTCGCAGCAATGAACTGCTGATGATGAAACTGGCCAGAACCAACTTCCTGCATCTGGATGTAGACGAAAAAGATTTCCTGGACGACCTGATCATTGAAACCTCACAGGCCCTTGAAACTGCCAATACGTATACAAATATACTCAGCAGTACACTCGATGCTTTCGCCAGCATCATCAGTAACAACCAGAATGAAGTGTTGAAAAGGTTAAGCACTATCACAATCTTTCTCAGTATCCCGGTTCTTATTGCCAGCATTTATGGAATGAATGTTCCGGTTCCTTACCAGCATTCACCTTATGCATTCTGGTTACCGGTAAGCCTGTCATTCATCATCCTTGCCTTTGTTATGTATAATTATATAAGGCGGACTAAAAAATAATGCCCATGTTCAATATCAGGGTTTACGGAATTTTGGTAAATGACAGGAAGCAGGTACTTGTTAGCGATGAATTCATCCGCGGTAATTATTACACTAAATTTTGCGG
The DNA here is from genome assembly GCA_937996595.1 of uncultured Chitinophagaceae bacterium. Taxonomy (GTDB): domain Bacteria; phylum Bacteroidota; class Bacteroidia; order Chitinophagales; family Chitinophagaceae; genus Ferruginibacter. Next base: position 23,221 of record CALKVC010000080.1, on the reverse strand, counting down.
CGGCGGCCTTGAGTTCGGAGAAGGCACCATTGATTGCCTGAAAAGAGAGTTCATGGAAGAAATGAAACTGAAGATTGAAGTGACCGGCCATCTCTATACAACTGATTTTTACCAGCAAAGCGCCTTTAATCCTGCTCACCAGATCATTTCCATCTATTACCATGTACAACCGCTGGAAGAAATACAGGCCCCGATCAGGAACAAGCCATTCGAATTTGATGAAGTTCAAATGAAAATGTATCATGAAACAGGTGAAACAGAAACGTTCCGGTTTATTGATTGGGATGAATTCTCTGAACATTCAGTGAGTTTGCCAATTGACAAACTGGTAGCCCGTTTAATTAAAACCAAATCTCCTTTTTAACTTTATATTCATGAACAACCAGGCATTTACAACCCGGGATATCATTTTACAGAATAACAGGTCTTTACTGGAACCCCTGCAGGAAAAACATTTCCCATTATTGTTACCTATCGCCATGGAAAGTGAAATCTGGGAATTCACCAGTGCAGATGTTAAGAACGAAGGTGATTTCAGGCGTTATTTTAATCAGGCTCTTGATGAAAGGGTTGCAGGCAATTCTTACCCATTCGCCATTTATGATAAAGAAAAAGGCTGTTATGCCGGTTGCACGAGGTATGGAAATATTTCCCTTGCCAATAAAAGAGTTGAGATTGGCTGGACATGGTATAAACCTTCCCTGCAAAGGACAGGGATAAACAAAGCCACCAAAATATTGCTGCTCAATTACGGATTTGACGTATTGGGACTTAACAGGATTGAATTAAAAACGAGCCTGCTGAACATAAAATCACAAGGAGCCATGATGAAAATCGGCGCCGTAAAAGAAGGCATTTTACGACGGCATATGATTGCTGAAAACGGAACCGTTCGTGATACGGTTTATTTCAGTTTTATAAAAGAAGACTGGCCTTTGACCAAACAAAGCATTTTCAGTGACTTTGAATAAAATACAATAAGAAAAAAAATCTATCAGCCATAAGCCGGATTCTGTTATCCCGGTCAAAGACCGGAACGGCCATCATTTATCTGGCTGTGTTATTACTAACACAATCTTGCTGCCTACCCTTCAGCTCGGACGGGCCGCCCTCAAACGCTGATATACGTGGCATTACAGCACACAAGGTTTACCCGTAATGATTGTTGCCAACCAAAACCGTGAGCCCTTACCTCACATTTTCACCCTTACCCCGGTAAAACCGGGGCGGTAATTTTCTGTGGCACTGTCTCTTCCCGGTTACCCGGGAGCCGGCTGTTAACCGGTGCGTTGCCCTTTGCTGTCCGGACTTTCCTTCCTCCCATTATACATGGAAGAACGATGGCCGGCTGATAGAAAGGCAAAAATAAATACATTTCCGCATAAGCCATCGTACCCTTGATAAATAGCTTCTATTAAGAAAAGTAACTTTTTATCCATGGGAGGTTTATTAGACAATGGTTCATTATTAACCTTCATTTTATTCCGGCATCTGGTATATAGCTCATTTTAGGATACCCGTTAATGTTATAACCTCAAATCTGAATTATCAATAAATATTATCAAAATTGCATCCAGGGCCGGTAATCACACGGCAGCCAGCCAGTTGCCATGGCATACACCCGTTATTGTTATTGAATTATTATGTATTTTTATCCTGATGAGAAAAAAAAGGATTAGCGTTTTCAGGATATTTTTTGGAGGCCGGATTTCTGACAGTGAACCTACGAAATACAACAATGCCAGGCGTATTGTTGAATTAAGGATCACTGCCCGGAAATTCGGTATCGATATTTTCCTGATACTGATTGGGGTGCTGTCCGCCGGTTTTGGCCTGAAAGGTTTCCTGCTTTCCAATAATTTCCTGGATGGCGGTGCTACCGGTATTTCTTTGATGATAACAGAACTAAGCGGAATTAATCTTTCTCTTTTACTTGTATTGATAAATCTGCCCTTTATCATTTTGGGTTACAATATTATCAGCAGGCAATTTGCCGTTAAAACAACATTTGCTATCATTTTCCTTGCCATAGCAGTTGCACTGGTACCGTATCCTGAAATCACACACGATAAACTATTAGTGGCTGTTTTCGGTGGCTTCTTTCTCGGTGCCGGCATCGGGTTTGCAGTTAGAGGTGGCGCTGTAATTGACGGAACGGAAGTACTTGCCATTGCAGTAAGTAAAAAATCCGGGCTTACGATCGGTGATGTGATACTGCTCGTTAATATTAGCATTTTTTCCATGGCAGCCTGGCTTATTTCTATTGAAACGGCACTGTATGCCATGCTTACGTACCTGTCGGCTTCAAAAACAGTTGACTTCCTCATTGAAGGCATTGAAGAATATACAGGCGTTACGATCATATCAGTAAAAGCAGATAAAATAAGGACCATGATTGTGAACAAACTGGGGCGGGGAATCACTGTATATAAAGGAGAAGGCGGATTTGGAAAGAGTGGTGAGAAGCTCTATGATATGAAAATAATCTATACCATTATAACCAGGCTGGAAGTAAGTAAACTAAAACTGGAAATTGAAAAGATAGACCCGAATGCTTTTGTGGTAATGAGCAGCGTGAAAGACATGAAAGGCGGCATGATCAAGAAAAGGCCTTTAAAGTGATTACCTGATTACAGCACCAGTTTATAATATTTCATTTAAAATAAATTTCAGTTGCCCCAAATCCGTATTGCGGATGAAACTGGTTTACAAATGATTTCACTTCATTTTTCAGTCTCAACATTTCGTGAATCTCATCCCGGAGTTTTCCTTCCCCCACTCCATGTATCACAATCAGTTGCGGCTGACGGTGCAGGATGGCCAGTTCATAATATTTTTCAAATTCCCTTAACTGTGCATGCAGGATCTCAGCATTGGAAAGCGATTTCCAATGTCCGGTAATCTTTTCTATATGCAGGTCAACGACAGACCTGGCAGGAGGCAGGTGCTCTCTTGTTTTTGATGCATCATAAACCCTGAATCCGGCATTGCCCAGCCTGGAAAGGTCAACTTTTTCCTCTTCAGCTTTGTCGGGGTACTGCACAAATAATTCATAGGCAAATGAAGCTTCGTTCTTCTGCTGGAGTTCTTCAATCTTCTTAAAGAACTGTTTTCCTTTTATCTTCAGGGATGTTTCAAAATATGGTGCTTTCTTCCTGTTTTCAGTTGACAGGGAAAAAATGACATCAAACTTGGGATTATCACTCAGGTCATCAAAATCCACATCATGCAGGTAAAAATCAGAACCCGGCCGGATGCTGTTCTTCAACTCAAAATGGCTATCACCGGTAAATGACAGGTTATAATGGAAATCATATGCTTCATCATTGTGGTTAATGAGATAAACTTTTAATTTTTCTACCAAGTCATCATCAAAAACATCCTTATCAAAAACCGGGAAAAAACTGATCCAAACCCCGGAACCGTTCTTTTTTCCTGCTGCAGGTTTCTCTTTCCTGATATTGTCTACATATATTTTTTTCTTTTCAACTGGCTTTTTCTCTGTAAACATTTTGAAATAAGGAAAATCAATCTGGTCCATATAAGCCGGAAATTTCACACCTTTCACTTCAATCATAACCATCTTTTCATTCATGATATCAACCACAGTACCTTCTTCGCCAGTAAGTAGCACAATGATCCTGTCCCCTATTTCATATTTCATTTCGGTAACCCTTTTAATTACAACGGCACAAAGTTATAATACTTTGTACCGTTACAGTATAATATATTTTATGATTAAAAAAGCCCGCAAACATCTTTATAAAACCTTCGACGTAAATCAGGAGGCCGGCGACAGTTTGCTTTTCTTATATCCATACATGAAATAGATGATTGCGCCCAATATCAACCAGCCGATAAACCAAACCCAGTTACTCTTGCTCATGCCGGTTAACAGGTATAAGCAGGTAATAACGCCCATCAGGGGAATAAGGGAGAATTTTTTGATGAATGCCAGTAAAGCCAGTAATAAAGCCAATATCCAAAAAACAATCAGGGATATGTTGGGGGTGGCCAGGTCCATGAATGTTTTCTTTCCTGCCGCAAATTCTTCATTGCCACTGTAGTCAAAATTAAAGAGGCCGGCAAAATAATTATCTGAAAATAACTGAACCAATACAATAGAACCTACCACAATAAGCGGAAATATGAATTGCCCGTTGATATAAGGCAGGTGAAAACGGCCCAGAATTTTTTCCTTGGATGGGATAAGCAATACACCACCACAAACAAGCACGAATGCGAAAAGGGTTGCTATGCTGGTAAAGTCGAGTACAAAAGTCTTATCAGTGAATAAGATTGGCACCCCAACCACAAGCCCGGTTACGACCGTGGCAAAAGAAGGTGTTTTGAATCTTGAATGGATCTTTTGGAACACCGGCGGCATCAGTCCGTCGCGGCTCATGCTCATCCATATGCGGGGCTGTCCCATCTGGAATACGAGCAGTACGCTCGTCATGGCAACAACAGCTATAACGGCAACGAGTAACTGCATCCAGCCCACATTCAGGTTTTGCGGTTCAAAAATAAAGGCAAGCGGATCTCCCACACCGTCAAAATTCCGGTAATTTACTGCGCCTGTAAGCACCAGCGTAAGCAGGATGTAAATAACGGTGCAAATCACCAGGGAGTATATCATGCCTCGCGGAAGGTCGCGTTGCGGATTCTTGCTTTCCTCAGCCAGCACGCTTACGGCGTCAAAACCGATATAGGCAAAGAACACACTGGCTACGGCCATCATCACCCCGCTGAAACCGTTTGGCATGAACGATTTAACATTATTATCGTCAGGGGGTGTCCAGTTAGCAGTAAGCCCGTTGGAAAAGATGAGATACCCGCCAACGAGTATGATAAGTGCAACTACCGCTATCTTAAGCAACACCATAATATTGCTGAAATTCCTGCTTTCCTTTATACCGCGGTACACAAGATAAGTGATCAACAAATTGATGACCAGTGCCGGAACATCCAGGATCAAACGGAGGTTTCCGATCATAGGGGCATTATTCCAGGCAGCCAGTTCTTCCTGGTTGCTGCTGCCACGCTCTACTGCATGTTTTGCTTCCATATAACTGGTACTCAGGTATTCGGGTATATGCATATTCAGTTTTCCCAGCAGGGATGTAAAATAATCGCTCCAGCTAAAAGCCACATAAATATTCCCGATAGAATATTCCATAATAAGCGCCCAGCCGATGACCCATGCAAACAATTCACCGAAACTGGCATACGCATATGTATAAGCGCTTCCTGCAACAGGAATGCGGCTGGCGAATTCTGAATAACACAAAGCGGTAAACGCACAGGCAATACCCGTAATTACAAACAGGAAAATTACGCCTGGCCCGCCATTAAAAACCGCATATCCCAGGCTGCTGAAACTGCCAGCCCCCAAGATAGCGGCAATACCAAAAAATGTGAGGTCTTTAACTGAAAGTACGCGGTGCAACCCTGTGGAAGTATGCGGATCGTCAGTGCCTTCTGCCAAAATGCTGGAAATGTTCTTTTTTCTGAAAAGGGAATTACTCATGCAATAGTTGGTTTATCAGGAAAAATAAAGAATTAAGTTAATGGAGAAAAATTTTTATTGATGCCGGAGTGGTATATCAGCACTTTATGATCAACTTATTTAACGTTTAAAACAGTTTTACAAAAAATAAAACGCCTCTTTCCCGTCCATTACACCACAAAAATATTTTCTGCAAATTTCTGGCTTACACTTGAACGCCGCCCGTTAACTTCTATCACAGTTATAGAATCATATTCCTGCCTCGACAGCACTTTTATTTCATTATTGATTCCAAGGCCAACCTTAACCACATACTGAAGAAATGAACTGGAATTATCCTTAACCGCAACCATTTTACACTTGTTACCCACAGACACATCTGACAAGGTCTTTCTTCGCTGAATTTTTAAACGGCCCTGCTTATCGGGTATCGGGTCGCCATGCGGGTCAAATTCCGGGAAATCGAGGAATTTATCCAGTTTATCAACCAGTTTCGGTGAATGGATATGCTCCAGTTGCTCTGCCACTTCATGCACTTCATCCCAGCTAAAATCAAGTTTCCTGTATAAAAATGTTTCCCACAACCGGTGCTTCCGGATAACATAGATGGCATGTTTCCTGCCATCGGCTGTTAAACTTATCTTTCCGTACTTCTTATAATCAACCAACCCCTTTTCTTTCAGCTTTTTGAGCATATCATTCACCGTAGCCGGCTTTACATCCAATGCAGCAGCCAGTTCATTAGTCCCGGCTTCTTCCAGCCCGCTTTCAATAGAAATTTTCAACAAAGCTTTCAGGTAATTCTCTTCAGTATATGATAACATCATTGCCCCGGGATTTTAACAGTAAAGATACGGAAGTTAACAAAACATGATTTGTTAGATTAATCTAACTTTTATATTTTTGCCAGCGGAACTGATACCCCTATGCATCAGCGCATTTCATACATACTTTTATTTATTACGGCCATCATCATGTCGCTGCACATCAAAGCGCAAACAGCAGAAATAAAAGGCAGCATCCTGCTCGATGGCAAGCCGGCCATGTATGCAACGGTTGCAGTTTCCGGGCAGCCGGGTACCGTTGTTTCAGATTCAGCAGGAAAATACCATATCAGGCATCTGCCGGCTGGTATACATATTTTGCAGATTACAGGAATCGGTTTTGACCCGGCGAAAAAGACAATCACCCTTAAACCTGGAGAAATTCGTACCCTCCAAATTAATCTATTACAGGCCGGCGGCACGTTGAACCAGGTGGTTGTAACCGGAACCATGAAGGCGGTAAGCAGGCTGGAGAGCCCGGTTCCCGTTGAAGTATACTCCCCAGCTTTTTTCAAAAAAAATCCCACACCCAATATTTATGAATCTTTGCAAAACATAAATGGGATCAGGCCGCAATTGAACTGCCAGGTGTGTAATACAGGCGATATACATATTAACGGGCTGGAAGGGCCGTATACGATGATACTCATTGACGGGATGCCCATCGTAAGCAGTTTATCCTCTGTTTATGGATTATCCGGAATCCCCAATTCGCTGGTTGAACGGATAGAAATAGTAAAAGGCCCGGCTTCTTCCTTATATGGAAGTGAGGCTGTTGGCGGGCTGATCAACATCATCACCAAACGTCCGGTAAGTGCCCCGCATTTTTCAGCAGATTTTTTTGGAACAAGCTGGGGCGAGTATAATGCCGATATTGGCTTCAAATTGAAAGCAGGCAAAAAAACAAACATACTTACAGGCATCAACTATTTTAACTTTCAACAGAAGAAAGATTATAACAACGACCATTTCACCGACATGACACTGCAACACAGGGTTTCCGTTTTTCAAAAATGGGGGTTTGACAGGAAGAAAGGCCGCCTGATGAGTATAGCAGCCAGGTTCATGTATGAAGACCGCTGGGGCGGCGACCTGCGCTGGCAAAAGAAATTCAGGGGAGGCGACAGCATCTACGGTGAAAGCATATATACCAACAGGCTTGAAATCATCGGTAACTACCAGCTACCAGTAAACGAAAACATATCCCTATCCTTCTCCTTTAACCAGCATGACCAGAACAGTGTATACGGTACAACGCCATATATGGCCCTGCAAAAAATTGCGTTCACCCAACTTACCTGGGATAAGAAAAAAGGCAAAAACGACTTCCTATTAGGGACTTCGCTCCGGTATACCCATTACGATGACAACACAACAGCAACATCAACCACAGGCAATTCCGGCACTGTTAACCATCCGCAAAGAACATGGCTGCCCGGCGTATTCATCCAGGATGAAATAGCCTTTACCAGCCGGCATAAATTACTGCTCGGATTAAGGTACGATTACAACTCATATCACGGTAATATATATACGCCAAGATTTGCTTACAAATGGACAATGAACGGGCATACTGTTTTAAGGCTGAATGCCGGCACCGGATTCAGGGTGGTAAACCTTTTTACGGAAGAACATGCTTCATTAACCGGGGCCAGGACTGTTGAAATCCTGCATTCGCTGAAACCCGAAAAATCCTATAATATCAATGTGAATTTCAACAAACGTTTTTTTTCACAAAAAGGCCAGCAGTTTTCGATGGATGCTTCTATCTTCTATACATACTTCAACAACAGGATTGTGGCTGATTATGAAACAGACCCCAATAAAATCATTTACCAAAACCTGAGCGGATATGCCGAAAGCAGGGGGGTCAGTTTAAATGCAGACCTCTCATTTACCAATGGATTAAAAATATTAGCCGGGGCAACATATATGGAAAACCCGATTACCAGGAACGGTATACGTGAGCAGCAAATGCTTACTGAAAAAATGACCGGCACCTGGGCCATATCCTACAAGCATAAGAAAACAAAGCTATCCATTGATTATACCGGTAATATTTACAGCCCGATGCGCTTACCGGTATTGGGGCCAACCGATCCGCGTGCATCTACTTCACCCTGGTGGAGCATCCAGAATATCCAGTTGAGCTTTGAAGGTTTCAGCACAATTAATTTTTATGGAGGAATCAAAAACTTTTTAAACTGGACACCCAACAAAGGAAACCCATTTATTATAGCCAGGACAAATGATCCGTTTGACAAGGAAGTTCAATTTGATGCGAGCGGCCAGGCAATAGCAACCACGTCTAATCCATATGGTTTAACATTTGATCCCAGCTATGTATATGCCCCTAACCAGGGCGCCAGGATCTTTATTGGTATGCGTTATAGCCTCAAATGATATGTCTATTTATCACGCAGTAACAGGTATTGTGCCAGTACCTGAAGTTCTTTTTTACGGGATGACAATACCGCTATTTCATCCAGGTGGCGCATAGCTTCATGATAATATTTTTCTTTAAGTGCAGCAGCCCATTTATCCACTTCGCAATCGCGGAATATACGGAGCACTTTCTCCACTTTACCTGCTTTTTCACTTTCCCCTGCCGGCACCGTTTTCATAAGCTTGCCCAGCAGGTCGCGCTGTGCGGCAGTTGCTACATCCAGCGCATGAATCATTAAAAATGTTTTTTTATTTACGATGATATCACCACCTGGCTGCTTTCCGAATTTCTCAGGATCACCAAAAGCGTCCAGGTAATCGTCCTGCACCTGGAATGCTATGCCCAGGTTTTTCCCAAATTCATACAGGTGCTGCTGGTTACCGCTGCCAGCTCCTCCGATAATCGCCCCCATTTGAAGGCTGGCTGCAAGCAAAACAGACGTCTTCAGCTTTATCATCTGCTCATACTGTTCAAAACGTACATGTTCCATTTTTTCAAAATCCATATCCAGTTGCTGTCCTTCACATACTTCCCTGGCCGTTTTGTTAAACAAAGAAATGATCTTTTGCAGGTAATGCGGTTTTATCCTGTTGATATAATCGTAAGCAGTAACCAGCATAACATCACCTGCAAGCAATGCGGTTGATTCTCCAAACCTGGTATGCACCGTTTCCATTCCGCGGCGTAACGGTGCTTTGTCCATGATATCGTCGTGAATGAGGCTGAAATTATGGAACAGCTCTATGGCTGCTGCCACTTCATATGAATCTTGGGCAATTTCATCAAACAATTCATTTCCCATCAACACACAAACCGGGCGAACCCGCTTTCCTCCAAGGTTCAGGATATATTGCGATGCATCATACAGGTTAACCGGTTCTGCCGGAAAATGCCTGATTCCGAAACGTTCTTCAAATAACTGTAAAAGTGTTGTGAATGACTGCATACTTTCAAGTAAGATTTATATCGAATGCAAAAAGAATACAAGTACCTGGTACCGGTTACTTTTTTTTGCTTGTCTTCCTGGTTGCTTTTGTTTGTTTAATTTCATCCTGTACCCAATGATAATCCAACTGCCTTTTTGATAGGCTTGCGGCTACCACTTTTATCCTGACCTTATCGCCCATCCTGAAAGTACGACCGGTTCGCATTCCTATAAGCATGTATTCTGTTTCATCATGCCTGAAATCGTCATAATCATACAGGTCACGCAAACTAACCAGCCCTTCACATTTATGCTCGATCGTTTCTACCCAAAAACCAAATGTGGATACGCCACTGATGATTCCATCAAATTCATCCCCCAGAAATTTACGCATGTACTGAACCTGTTTGTACTTATTACCGGCCCTTTCTCCCTCCATGGCACTGCGCTCCCGGTCGCTGCAATGTTTGCACTTATCTTCCAGTTTTTTGTCAGGCTTAATGCTTTTATCCAGGCATTCCTGCAGTATTCGGTGAACCATTACATCGGGATATCTCCTTATGGGGGACGTGAAATGACAGTAGTTCTCAAAACCCAAACCATAATGCCCAACATTCTGAGAAGTATACACTGCCTTGGCCATGGTACGAATACCCAGTTGCTCCAGCACATGCTGCTCCGGCTTGCCTTCCACTTCTTCCAACAGCTTATTGAATGAAGCAGCTATTTCCTTCTCATTGTGTATATCGAACTTATACCCGAATTTTCTTGCATAGGCGGCGAATGCTTTCAGCTTCTCATCGTCCGGCGTATCGTGTATGCGGTAGGGAAAGGGAATCGGTTCCTTGTTGATCCTGATCTTTGATACATATTCAGCCACAGTTCGGTTTGCCAGCAGCATGAACTCTTCAATCAGCTTATGTGCATCCTTGCTTTCCTTTATAACAATTCCAACAGGGTTGCCTTTATCATCCAGTTTAAATTTAACCTCCTGCGAAGAAAAGTTGATGGCTCCTTTATCAAAACGTTCCTTCCTGAACTTCTTTGCCAGGTCGTTCAGCAACAGGATCGGTTTGTAATGTAACCCGTCTTTTGCTTCAATGGTCTGCTGCACTTCTTCATAGGTAAACCGGTGATTGCTGTGTATCAAAGTCCTCCCGATCCACTTATGCTTGATTTCTGCACGGTTTGTAATCTGGAAAATCACTGAAAAGGTGAACTTGTCTTCATTAGGCCTGAGCGAGCAAAGTTCATTTGAAATCCGTTCTGGCAACATCGGGTTAACGCGGTCGGGAAGATACACACTGGTTGCCCTTTTATAAGCTTCCCTGTCAAGTATGCTGTCTGGTTTTATAAAATGGCTCACATCAGCAATATGAACACCAATTTCATAATTCCCGTTGTCGAGGTTACGGATGGAAAGGGCATCGTCGAAATCTTTTGCATCGGCCGGATCGATGGTGAAAGTAAGAATATCCCGGCAATCTTTCCGCTTACTCAATTCTTCGCGGGTAATCTTATCCGATAGTTTTGCTGCTTCTTTCAGCACTTCTTCTTCAAACTGCAACGGGAAACCGGCATCAATCAATATCTCTTTCATTGCCATATCCGCCTCATCCTCTGCTTTAATAACTGCTACTATTTCACCTTGTGGTTTCTTATCAGATTTATCCCATTTAACCAGGCGGGCCACCACCCTGTCGCCATGTACAGCAGCATTCAGTTTATCTGCAGGAATAAAAAAATCAGGTATTAACTTAGTTCCTGTTGCAACAAAAAAAGCCACATGCCGGTTAACTTCCACATTACCGATAAATTCAACCTGCTTGCGTTGCAACACTTCGGTTACTTTTCCCTCCATCCTTCTGCCCCTGCCATTATCTGAAGAAACCTGCACTTGTACGGTATCTCCGTGAAAAGCTTTTCCAAAATCATTTGGTTTTACCAGTACATCCTTTTCAAGCCCTTCTACAATTACATATCCCATACCGCTACGGCTTATGTCCAGTTTCCCCTTTAATGTCTTAACCTGTGAAGACTTTTTCTGTGCCGTGTTTTTGCCTTTACCCATAATTTTTTACATCTTTCTTTATATCAATGTAACAAGCCGTTAAGTCGTAATGCCCGCTGGTATCATTGTACATGCAATGTACATAAACTATTTGTTTTACAGGTGCTTTGTTAGTGATGGCCGTAAGCCGGGATGAGTATTAAAAAAAAAATAATTACATTACCTGCTCAAATGCGCATCATAACAAAAACAGTATGGATCTTATCGCTGGTAAGCCTGTTTACTGACATGGCCAGTGAAATGCTGTACCCCGTGATGCCACTTTTCTTAAAAAGCATCGGGTATACAGCATTATTTATTGGCATACTGGAAGGTGTTGCTGAAGCCATTGCCGGGTTAACCAAAAGTTATTTTGGCAAACGAAGCGATGCTTTGGGAAAAAGGCTGCCCTTCGTGCAGTTGGGCTATGGCCTTAGTGCTATCAGTAAGCCGATGCTTGCACTGTTTAGCTTTTGGTGGTGGATTTTTATTTCCAGAACCACTGACCGGCTTGGCAAAGGCATCAGGACGGGAGCACGGGATGCGATGCTAAGCGATGAATGTTTACCCGGAACCAGGGGACGTGTATTTGGATTCCATCGTTCCATGGATACATTAGGAGCTGTACTCGGGCCTGCACTGGCGCTTATCTACCTGTATTATTATCCCGAAAACTACCGTACACTGTTCATTATAGCTTTTATACCGGGCTTACTGTCAATCGCCTGTACACTTATTTTGAAAGAAAAGAAAATCATACCTTCCACCAGGAAAGAGATTACAACAACCGGCATATTTTCTTTTACCTCATACTGGAAAAGCAGCCCTGTTTCATATAAAAAATTATCAGCCGGGCTATTGCTGTTTGCACTAATAAACAGTTCAGATGTTTTCCTGCTTTTGAAGATGAAAGAAACAGGCCATGACGATACCGTCATTATTGCGGTCTATATTTTTTATAACCTGGTATATGCTTTGCTTTCTTATCCGATGGGCATGCTGGCAGACAGGATTGGGTTAAAATATATCATGCTGGGAGGTTTACTTGTTTTCAGTATTGTATATACCGGATTTGCCTTAAGTAACAGCCTGTTAGCATTCTTTTTGCTTTTCGCCCTGTATGGACTGTACGCTGCGGCTACAGAAGGAATCAGCAAAGCATGGATCAGCAGCCTGGTTCCTGCAGGTGAAACGGCTTCGGCATTAGGTACTTTCAGCGGTTTTCAAAGCATTTGCACCCTTTTTGCAAGCAGTTTCTGCGGATTGCTTTGGTTTAAGTTTGGTGCAGTTGCCGCCTTACTGATTTCTGCTGCCGTGGCGCTGATTGTAATCTTCTATATAAGCTTAATGGTAAAAAAAGACAATACAAATCTGTAATTTTAATTAAAACTGAGCCTATGCCTTATTATGGCACCCTGGTTTATGCACTGGAAGGATTGAAAGAAAGAGGTTATACCGTTAATTTCAATATTGCCTTTGATAAACTCATGTGTTCTGACAACAAGATTTGCCTGAACCCCGATGAATTTGATATTGTGGAAGTACACCGATTTGAAGGCGACAGCAACCCGGATGATGAAGATGTGGTATATGCCATTGAATCAAAAGACAATAGCATAAAAGGTGTAATAACGAGTGCATTTGGCATGTATGCAGACAGTGCTTCCACAGACATGCTGAAAAAACTGTCAATTCATAAATAATATAGATACAAATTCATCCTGCCGAAAACATTTCATAAACATACGTACCTGCTCAAAAACAGGAAACAGCTAATACTGCACTTATGCTTAACCGTAGGAAATTCTTGCAACTAACGGCACTCACTGCACCGCTTTTACATGCTGTGGGTTCGTTAGCCGGAACAAAAAAAGGGACTGATAAACCGGTTGTAATCTCTACCTGGGACAGCGGCATGGCCGTAAATGAAGCAGCATGGAAAGTGCTGTCAACCGGAGGCCGGGCACTGGATGCCGTAGAAGCAGGTGCCATTCATATTGAAAATGAGATAAACTGCTGTGTGGGTCTGGGTGGTTATCCCGACCGGGATGGCATAGTAACCCTGGACAGTTGCATCATGGATGAACATGCCAATTGTGGCGCTGTTGCCGGCCTGGAAAGAATAAAACACCCGGTTTCGGTTGCCCGCAAAGTGATGGAATCAACCCCGCATGTAATACTGGTTGGCGCCGGAGCCCAGCAATTCGCCCTTGAAAACGGTTTTCAACTGGAAGCAGCAACGCTTTCCGAAGAAGCTAAGAAAGCCTATGCTGAATGGCTTAAGAAAAATGAATACAAACCTGTCATCAATATAGAAAACAGGAAAACTAACGGCCCCTTTGCTCCTGCTTTCTTTGAAGACGGTTCTCCCAATCATGACACGATGGGACTTGTTGCCATGGATGCCAAAGGTAATTTAAGCGGTGCCGTAACAACCAGCGGTATGGCTTTTAAGCTTCACGGGCGTGTAGGCGATTCACCTATCATTGGAGCTGGTTTGTTTGTTGACAATGAAGTGGGAGCAGCAACCAGCAGCGGAACCGGTGAAGAAGTGATCAGGATTTGCGGCACACACCTCGTAGTTGAGTTTATGCGCAAGGGGTATACCCCGGAACAAGCCTGCAAAAAAGCGGTAGAACGAATTGTAAACAGGGACAGGAAAAAAGCCGGAACATTACAGGTTGGCTTCCTGGCCATGAATAAGAAGGGAGAATATGGCGCCTATGCCATACAGAAAGGATTTGTATTTTCTGTAAAGAATGATAATGAAAATATGATTCATCCATCTAAACACATTTTGTAAAACGCCCGGCTTTTAACATTCATAAATGGCATATACACTTGAAGTAATAGGTTTTAATCTGGCAAGTTGTGTGATTGCACAGGAGGCTGGTGCAAACAGGATTGAACTTTGTGATGGCCCGGGGGAAGGAGGAACCACTGCATCTTATGGTTTCATAAAAGAAGCAAGGAAAAAACTGCGTATAAGCCTCTACCCCATCATCAGGCCAAGAGGAGGCGATTTCTTATATTCTGATGATGAGTTTACCATTATGAAACATGATATCATGATGTGTAAAAAACTGGGTTGTGATGGGATCGTTACCGGGCTGTTAAAAAAGGACGGCAGTATTGATAAAGACAGGTGCAGCCGGCTGGTGGATCTGGCATACCCATTGGGCGTAACATTTCACAGGGCTTTTGACAGGACCTCAAACCCGGAAACAGCTATGAATGATATCATTGATTGCGGATTTGAACGGATATTAACCAGTGGCCAACAACCAACCGCACTGGAAGGTGCCGGTCTGCTGGCGGAACTGGTAAAGAAAGCGGAAGACAGGATAATCATTATGCCGGGAAGCGGTATAAGGCCGGATAATATCACAGACATTGCCAAAACAACCGGAGCGGTAGAATTCCATTCTTCGGCCAGGATTAATATCGCATCAAACATGTTATTTACCGTTACTTCCATGAATGAAAACCTGCAAACGGTTTCAGTTGATCCCACAGCCATATCAGGCATGGTAACACGGCTGTCTGAATTAAAATAAAAGGTTATGAAATTATATATGCTCACCTGGCTTATATTGTTTTCCTTCACGGGTTTTTCACAAAAAGCGGAAAACATCATCATCATCACCACAGACGGGCTCCGGTGGCAGGAAGTGTTCAAAGGCATGGATAGCGCCCTGGCCAATAACAGGAAATTCAACCAGGACGACAGCCTGTACCTCTATAAGAAATACTGGGATACAGATGAAACAATCAGCCGGAAAAAACTGATGCCCTTCTTTTGGAGTACTATTGAACAACAAGGCCAGCTTTATGGCAACAGGCATTACCGTAACATGGCTGATAACGCTAACCCATACTGGTTTTCATACCCGGGATACAACGAACTATTCACCGGTTACCCGGATACACTGATTAACAGTAACGCTTATCCGCCAAACCCGAATATAAACCTGCTGGAATTCATCAATCAGCAACCCGGCTATCGCAATAAAGTTGCCGCATTCGGGGCCTGGGATGCGTTTGACAGGATTTTGAATGAGGAAAGAAGCGGTTTTCCAGTATATTCTTCCTTTGACAAAACAGGCGGAGAAAAGCCCGGCCTGGTTGAACAGACAATCAATAAGCTGAATAGCGATTCCTATAAACCCTTTGGTGAAGCAGAATGCCTGGATGTGTTTACGCATTATGCCGCCATGCATTACCTGGAAACCAGGAAACCAAAGATGTTATTCATCGGATATGGCGAAACAGATGAATGGGCACATAGCGGGCATTACAAAGATTACCTGGATGCGGCTCATATGGTAGATAAATGGATTAATGACATCTGGAATTATATTCAGTCAACGCCTTTCTACAAGAATAAGACCGTATTGTTTATAACAACCGATCATGGCAGGGGCGATGAAATAAAAGAAGAATGGACAAGCCACAATAGCAAGATTAAAGGTGCGGGCCAAATCTGGTTTGCTGTGATGGGGCCCGGTATAAAACGGAAAGGAGAAGTAAAAAAAGAGCAGCAATTCTACCAGAAGCAGTTTGCACAAACAATTGCAAACCTGATCAGTAAAGAATTCATTGGCAACCACATAACAGGTGATAAAATAAACCTGAATGCAGAATAATTTTCAAACCTGTATCCGTAAACAGACATTTTGATACTCGCAGAAGAAATATTGAAGGAGCATTCCAAAAACCAATGCAACCGGATTGTAGATTGGATTGGTGATAACCAGGACAGGTTTGACCAGCTTTTCAAACTATTCCTACACGGTAATGACAAAGAAACACAAAGGGCATCCTGGCCGCTTGGATATGCCGTTTCAAGTCATCCGCAACTAATCAGTAAACACTGGAAAAGCCTTTTAAAATACCTGCAGAAACCCAATTTGCACAATGCCATAAAACGGAACAGTATCAGATGTATCACTTATACAGAAATACCGGAAAAATACAGGGGAACCGTCATGGATACCTGTTTCAGGTTTCTTGAATCCCCTGCTGAAGCCGTTGCAGTTAAAGTACATAGTTTAGTGGTGCTGAAAAACCTTTCAGTCTTTTACCCCGAAATTATTCCTGAAATGAAATTGTTAGTTGAAGCACAGGTTAACGGCCAGACTGCCGGATTTAAAAGTTGCGCCCGTAAGGTTTTAAAAAACTCCTGACAAGCTAACCTGCGTCAACGGCAAATTTATTGCCTATAAACATGCAGGCTGCTATTTTGCTGATACCGGCTGCCGGTAAAATTCTTTAAAGATCAACCGAAGGTTCTGGTCCCTGGTAAAGTAATTATATACCCAGTTGATAAATACAAAAAACCTGTTCTTAACACCTAGGATAAGCATCAGGTGTAGCGACATCCATACCAGCCATGCGAAAAAGCCACCCAGGTGAATTCTTGGTTTTGGTACATCCACCACTGCCAGGTTTCTTCCTACCGTTGCCATGGAACCTTTGTCTTTGTATGAAAATGCAAGCATCTTTTTTTCTTTACCATCCATGCCGGATAAAAAATTCCTGACCAGCAAATCTGCCTGCTGGATGGCAACAGGTGCCACTTGCGGATGCCCGGCAGGCCAGGCCGGATCTTCCATACAGGCAACATCGCCGATTGCGTAAATATGTTCATACCCCTGCACCCGGCAGTACCGGTCTGTCTTTATCCTGTTTCCCTTTGCTATGAGTTCCCCCGAAATACCGGCAGGGATATTTCCTTTAATTCCTGCTGCCCAGATAACCAAAGATGTCTCAATTGTTTTACCATCCTGCAGCAAGGCAGTCTTACCATCATATCCAGAAAGAAATGTATTGGTTAAAACGGTAACGCCTAAACGTTCCAGGTATCGCCTGGAAGAAAGGCTGCTTTGTTCACTCATATTACCCAGTATTTTCCCCGTTCCTTCCAGCAAATAGATATTCATCTTTCCGAAATCTAATTCCGGGTAATCCTTTGGCAGAACGTCTCTTTTCATATCGACTATGGCGCCGCTCAGTTCAACCCCGGTGGGCCCTCCGCCAACCACCACCACATTCAGTAACCGTTGCTGTTCAACCTTATCCGAAACATGAACGGCATCTTCAAAATTATGCAGGAAACGATGCCTCAGTTGCAACGCTTCCGCTGTACTTTTCATAGGGAACGCATTTGCTTCCATACCTGCATTTCCAAAAAAATTAGTTCCCGCACCGGTTGCTATTACCAGCGTATCGTATGGAAATTCGCCGATGCTGGTGGATACAACCCGGCTATCGGTGTGTATAGCGGTTACTTCAGCCATCCGGTACCGGATATTTTTGCTGTTATGAAAAACCTTACGGAGCGGAAAAGATATATTGCTGGCATCCAGCCCTGAAGTAGCTACCTGGTAAAACAAAGGCTGAAACTGGTGATAATTACACTTATCAATAATCAGTATGTTGAACCCTTTCTTGTTGCTTAGTTTACGTGCAAGCCGTAACCCGCCAAAACCTGCACCAATGATGATTATGTTCATATAATTGCTTTTGCTGTCAAAATTACATTATTTTCAGTAAATTTTGAAATTATTGTAATTATTTAACAAATCTACAGGAACACCGGAAATAACTTGCGGGTTTAATAAAGCATCCTCACTTTGATGGTTTCATCCACTTTTTTAAGCAATTCCAGGGCGTGCCTGCTCAGGTTCTTGTCAATATCTAGCACCACATACCCGATATTATCATTGGTTTTAAGGTATTGAGCCACTATATTTATCTTATTCCTGCTCAACGTGGTATTTATCTGGCTTAAAACACCCGGCACGTTGTTGTGAATGTGCAAAATGCGGTGAGCGCCTTCCTGTGGGGGCAGCGCAAGTGCCGGAATGGAGTGCGAGCCGGTACTGGTGCCTTTTTCCAGGTAATTAAACAACTTCACACTAACATCTAAGCCTATATTATTCTGTGCTTCCTGGGTACTGCCACCGATATGCGGGGTAAGCAGCACATTGGGTAACCCCTGCAGAACAGTAGAAAAAATATCACCGTTTTTTTCCGGTTCAACCGGGAAAACGTCAATGGCGGCACCACCAATATCACCAGACAGCAATGCCTTACGCAATGCATTCAGGTCAACAACTTCGCCGCGGGCATAGTTGATGAGCATGGCGCCATGTTTGAAATAGCGGATATTATTCTTATTGATCAGGTTCCGGGTGCTGTCCAGTTCGGGAACATGCAGGGTAACGATATCGCTTAGCTGCAATAATTCCTTTAATGATTTGCTGTCAGATGCATTTCCCAGCGGCAGTTTTGTTTCTGCATCATAAAACAACACCTTCATGCCCAGGGCTTCTGCAAGAACACTCACCTGGCTGCCGATATTACCATATCCGATAATGCCCATCGTTTTACCGCGTAATTCGTGGCTCCCGCTGGCATCTTTCATCCATTTCCCTTCATGAGCCGCTTTGTTCTTATCCAGTACTTTTCTTACCAGCATGATTGAAGCACCAATCACCAATTCTGCCACACTCCGCGTATTGCTGTACGGTGCATTGAATACCGCTACGCCCCTTTTGGTAGCTGCTACCAGGTCTACCTGGTTTACACCAATACAGAAGCAACCGATAGCCTGCAACTTATCTGCAGCCATCAGCACTTTCTTTGTAACCTGTGTCTTGCTTCGTATACCAAGCAGGTGGATATTTCTTATCTCTTTCACCAGGTCGTTCTCGTTTATTGCGGCATTTATCTTCTTTACATTGGTATATCCAGCTTTGGAAAACTGCTTTACAGCCACATCGCTGATGTTTTCCAAAAAAAGTATATTGATCTTTTCTTTCGGATAACTGGTATTATTTTTTTCAGGCATATCGATTATAAAGTTATTTTGCACAAATATATCCTATAAGGAATTAAATTTTTATGATAAAACCGATTATCAGCCTGAATACAGCCCGCCATCTGCCATTAAACAGCCTGCCAGGTATCTGGTGTATCCTCTTGCTGTGTATACTTTTCTCATCATGCAGCCTCCGTTCAGATACAGAAAAAAAGGCAGATGCCGATAGCCTGGTATTTTATAAACTCCCTCCTTCAACACCGTTAAGTGAACAGGAATTGATTGCTTACAGGCATGCCTGTGAAAAATGGTACGATTCAACCATCAAACCATCCAATTTCAACGGAGGGATACTGGTTGCCAAAAACGGGCAGGTGATATTTGAAAGATACAATGGCACAGGCCATATTGGCCAGGCAGACAGTATTACAGCCATTACCCCTACTCATATAGCATCCGTTTCAAAAACTTTCACGGCAATGGCCGTACTTAAACTGGTAGAAGAAGATTCGCTTACACTGGATGATGAACTTATCAAACAGCTTCCCGGATTCAATTATCCGGGTGTTACGGTGAGAGACCTGCTCAATCATAGAAGCGGTTTACCCAATTATCTTTATTTCATGGATGAACTGGGATGGGACAAGAAAAAATTCATGTATAACCGCGATGTGTTTGATTATATGGTAGCTCATAAATCTGCCTTAAAGAATATCGCAACTCCGGGTAAGCATTTCAGTTACTGCAATACTAATTATGTGTTATTGGCCCTGTTAATTGAAAAAATTACCGGGCTGTCATATTCGCAGTACCTGCATAAGGTCTTTTTTGGCCCCCTCCGGATGAAAGACAGTTTCGTTTTTTCAGCTGCTGACAGTGGAAGGGTTAATCCGAGTTACGACTGGCGGGGAAATGCCATTCCTCTTAATCATTTAGATCTTGTGTATGGCGATAAGAACATCTACACAACCACCCATGACCTGTTGATTTGGGACAGGGCGCTGCGCAGCGGACTGGTTTTCAAGCCGGGCACACTTGACCTCGCATATACGCCTTACAGTAATGAAAAACCCGGCATCAGGAATTACGGATTGGGTTGGCGTATGAATTTATATCCGGATGGGAAAAAGATCATCTACCATAACGGTTGGTGGCATGGCAACAATGCCAGTTTTATAAGGCTTTTAGAAGAAGATGTAACCATAATAGCCATCGGTAACCGTTTTTGCAGATGCATTTACAAAGCGAAAAACCTGGCAGGAATCTTTAATCCTTCATTTATACTTGTTAGCGAAGACGAAGCGGATTCAACAAACGGAAAATAAAAAACCATCATACCGAAGAACCGAAAAACAGGTAAGCCAGTAAGATGGATGTGATAATGCCTACCAGATCGGCCAGCAGCATGGCACCAACTGCATATCGTGTATTCTTAACCGATACTGCCCCGAAATATACAGCAATCACATAAAAGGTGGTGTCGGAAGAACCCTGCAGGATGCATGACAGGCGGCCTGCAAATGAGTCGGCCCCGTAAGTCTTCATTGTATCAACCATCATACCCCGGGCACCACCACCGCTAAATGGCTTTATCAGTGCCGTAGGCAGGCCATCAACAAACCTTGTATCGGTTCCTATGGCTGCAAACATGGCTTTCATACCATCTATCAGCACATCAAATGTTCCGCTGGTGCGCAGCAGGCTGATGGCAACCAGCATGCCTACCAGGTATGGAATGATCCTTACAGCCGTTTCAAATCCACCTTTTGCCCCATCTATAAATGCATCAAATATGGCTGTTTTTTTGTAGATGGCCCCAGCAATGATCAGCAGGAAAATAAGCAGGATAAGCCCGTTGCTGAGTGACCCTGAAAATGACTGCACCTCATCCTGGCCCAGTTTTGTGATATACATGATCAGGAGGGCAATGATAGCAGAAATGCCGATAATCCATCCCAGAATTACCGGCTGAATGATATTGATCTTCTGTTTGAAGGACACGATGAGCATGGCTGCCATGGTGGCTACAAATGTGGCAATCATGCATGGTACAAAAATATCCATCGGGTTGGCTGCCTTCGTTGATGCCCTTAATGCGATGATGCTTACCGGTATAAGCGTTAGCCCGGATGCATGCAGGCAAAGGAACATGATCTGGGCATTGGATGCCCTGGCTTTATCAGGATTAATTTCCTGAAGGCTTTCCATCGCTTTTATACCAAATGGTGTAGCTGCATTATCAAGCCCCAGCAGGTTGGCAGAAAAATTCATCATCATATGCCCCATGGATGGATGGCCTTTGGGTATGTCAGGAAATATCCTGGAAAAAAACGGGCCTATGATCCTCGACAGGAACCTGATGCCACCGGCTTTTTCAGCAATACTCATGAATCCCATGAACAATGCCATAATACCAATGAGGCCGATGCATAAGTTAACGGCCGTTTTACAGGTTTCAATTACACCATCTGAATTCTGTAACCTGAATACCGTAATGCTGCCATCAGCATACCTGACCATCTTTTCATTGCCTGAGCTAAACAGCTTGTTTGTATCAAGGCTACGCAGAATATCCTTTTGTATAAGCGAGGTATCCGTACTCCTGATCCTGATGGTATCACCCGTTTTCCCCGTAACCATGGCACTGAAAATACCTTTGTTATCATTACGCAGAAATAATTTGTATGAGCCAACCAGTATAGCAATTATTATAAAAGCAGACCAGATTCTACTTAAAGCCATGCAGAAAATGTTTAAATGTTTCCATCAATTTTACGTGTTGCCGATCAATTTTCTATGGGCACACAACCATTGATTTAAGTTTTGAAATTACAGTTTTATAATGAATTCCAATATTTCTCCTCAAACCTTACCTTTGCACCTCGAAAATGGGAACGTTTAAGGGTTGAACGTTTAAGGGTTGAACGTTTAAGGGTTGAACGTTTAAGGGTTGAAATGCTTATTAAATAAATTATTTCGTAAAAATCAAATAGAAAAATGGCGTTACAAGCAGGCATCGTAGGGTTACCGAATGTTGGCAAATCCACCCTTTTTAATGCAGTAAGCAACAGTGCAAAAGCACAGGCAAGCAATTACAGGTTTTGTACCATTGAACCCAATGTAGGATTGGTTAATGTACCAGACCCACGGCTTACCAAACTGGAAGAGCTGGTTAAACCTAACCGTACTGTTCCTACCCAAATTGAAATCGTTGACATAGCAGGGCTTGTTAGGGGCGCCAGTAAAGGTGAAGGGCTCGGCAATAAATTCCTGGCCAATATACGCGAAGTAGATGCTATCATCCATGTAATCAGGTGTTTTGAAGATGATAACATACTAAGGGATGAAGGCGCCATCAACCCGGTTTCCGATAAAGAGATCATTGAAACCGAATTGCAGCTGAAAGACCTGGAGAGCGTGGAAAAGAAAATGCAACGAACAGAAAAAATAGCAAAAACAGATGCCAAAGCAAAGGCTGAACTTGATATCCTTACCAGGTGCAAAGATCATCTTGATAAAGGTAAAAACATCATAACGCTCGGTTTAAGCAAAGAGGAAAAGAGTGCCATTGCCGACCTTTTCCTGTTAACGGACAGATCGGAAGAGCGTCGTGTAGGGAAAGAGTGTCTTCGCCTGTGTAGA
>CALKVC010000079.1 GCA_937996595.1 uncultured Chitinophagaceae bacterium | reverse complement strand
CGTCATTATCCACATCACCCTGGTCGGATGCATCTATGCCGCCATCCTGGTTCACGTCACCGCCATAAAATGCAAACTTACCGCCTGCAACCGATGCCATCGGCGGATTAACGCCATCGTCATAAGCCTGTGCCATTGCACTACTGAAATCATATGCAGTTGTGCTGGTAAACATTACCGGTAGTTTGCTCCATGTTTCAAGGTGATTGCGGTGTTTAACGGCAATATAGTATTCATTGCCGGCAACACCGGCCGGGAACTGCATGCTGGCAGTTCCATCGGTATGGATCACTGCCTGTATGCTATGATCCGGTTCAGGGTTAGACAGGCTGGCAGCACTCCACAGGTTAACCGTTACAGTATCTGTTTCAGTTGGATTTGTACTGATTCCCAGGTCGTAAATATTTGCCCGCATGGTATTGATATCACTGTAAAAACCTTCCAGGAAAGCGGTTAAGTTTAATGTGGTATTAGGCGAACATACATTCACGGTAAGCGTACCATTCAGGTAATTGATACCATCCCAGGTTCCGCCGCCGCCAACGCTGTATCCACCATATTGGTAACCACATCCGTTTAATGTATAGCGAAAAGTATAATAATATATACCTGGGGCAAGTGTACTGCCAAAGTTTGCAAAATATTCGTCAGCAGGTTGCCAGGTCGCCAGGGTATTAAAGGTTGCCGGCACCCAGTTTGTCCAGGTAGCAGGATCGGTGTTTGAAGTACTGTATCCGAATTCTGCTGTTATCCCGGGGCCGGGCACCCCGTATGTACCGGTAACTCCGGCTTCTCCCACCAGGCCATAAGCGGTGAAGTCTGCACCCTGGCATACAGAAGCAATGGGTGGCCATTGCAGGTTCACAAAATCGAGGCTTGTTTCAACAACTGACACGGAAGCAGTTGCTGTACAACCGTTGGAAACTGTCACAGAATAATTCCCGGATGCGGTAACTACAATACTTTCCGTTGTTTCCCCGGTTGACCAAAGTATTGACCTGTTACCAATTGCTACCGCATCAATCTCATTCCAATCCGGAACCGCCGGCGAATTCATGGCAATCCTGATCTCACTTACAGGGAATGCAGTTAACGGGAATGTGATATGAAGTTTCCTGGCCACATCCGGTTGAATGGATGCAGTTGCCGTATACACTATTTCAAACAGACCTGTAATAGGATTCTTCACATAAACAGTATCCACAGACCCCGGCTTATACGTTTCATAAATGTCAATGAAATTGACTGGGGCCGCATCTGCAAATCCCAATACAAGGTATTCGCGCTGGTTATCCGCATCGGCACTTGCCCAACTGTTAGATATATCTCCGTAGGCTGGATAAACATCCTGAATTCCTAATGCTGCTGCAGCAGACCAGCCACCGGGACTAGGACTATATTCTGAACTAAATGCAATCACACTGTTTGCATATCGTGCAGAAAGCGGACCCACGGTTAATGTAGTTGAGCCGCCTTCACAAAATTCGAGGTTCCCTGATATATTGTACGAAAGCAATGGACTAACGGTAACGAATACCGGAGAACTTACCAGCGAACACCCGTTGGCATCGGATACCGTAAGGGTATACGATGAAGTAGCTGAAGGAGTAAATGTGGCCGGATTAACAGTAGATATAATATTATTTCCCGCATCCTTCCAGCTATACGTAACCGGTAAAACAAAACCAGGCTCCGCACCGGTGATGGTTACATCATAATCCTGTGTTTCACCCCATGTGCTTGAAGATGCCCCGCATGCCTGGGTTGCTGTAACAGCCGCATCATTACCTCCAACAATTCTGATATGTGTAAGGCCATTATATGCTGTTACTGGTACCGTAAACGAAATAGCAATGGTACCATTTGAACCTGCATTGCCGGAAGCACCAAGGAATTCTGATACATCGTACGTGCCGTTATGATCATAATCTATCCATGCCCCGAAGTACTGGCTATTGTGTGACCCAAATGACACTGATAAAGTATGTGACACATTTGCCGCCAGGCTGGTTGTTTGTGTACCACCACCGTTAAAATAAGTATAATGACTTGCACCGCCGCAGCCACTGGTTGTATTATTAATCGTACCCAATGTTACATTGGTGATTTCGTCACCAGAGCAACCTGATGTGTGTGTAGATGCACAATAACTTGATGCAGCAGGTGCAACCGGCACTGGCCCATTGATCATACCCGTGAGTACAACCGGGCTGCCGGCACATACCGTTGTTTGATTGGCCGATGCGGCAATGCTAAAACTTGTTAAATAAGCATCAGTAAAAGAAGTACCGGTTGCTGTCTGTGTGTAATACGTATAATCACTAATGGTAACGCTCCAGGTTACCAGCACATTTGGCGGAGGTGCCGGCAATGTTGCCGTTGCTGTACCTAATGGGTACCCGTAATCGAAAGCCATAATAATTGCTGGTTTTGGTACCCCATCCCATGAATAATTTAATGTTGCATCAACAATATAAGGCGTGTAGTCCCAATCTATGGTTGCAGTGATAGCCCTGGCAGTGGCTACACATTGTGGGGTAGCGGGACTGGCAGACAGGCTTACGAAAACAGGGAATTTTTTCACGAAATTATCTTCATATGCGCCGATATCCGGCACCAGCGTATTCCGTACTGTCAAGAAATAATCGTCTGTTATGGTACTGATAGGTTGGCCTCCACTTTCCACCGCAGTAGGAATGCTGGTATTTACTTTCAGGAATGCTGCATCAGAACCGGTTGTGCTTTGGAAAGCTACATTCTCTTCCTGCGAACTGGTTTCCCTGGGGCTGATTCCTGCAAAAGCTTTGTATGCAGCCATGCCCAGGTGGTTTGTACCATCCGAATAAATATGATTGCTGGCTCCTGCATTTACATAATAAATATTGTTGTTGGAAGAAGATGCAAAGTTTGTAAGACTTGTACTGCTTCTGCGGTAAGCCACTACCCTGCCCGTTCCGGTTGGCGTACATGCATTCACTACAATATTATTCCGCATATCCAATGCAGCGGTTGTTGCTGTTGTACTGGTTGTATGGAAAATACCGGTGCTGCCGAAACCCGCACCGGTAGATGTACCACTCAGGTAAATGGAATTGAAATACAGGCCGATGGTACTGTTTGCAGTTGCGGAATAGCTTGATATAGCCCTGATTGCATCAGTTGAAGCGGCCGCTGACGCGGTAAGGTTGCCGATGATATTATTGTAAACCCTGGTAGATGTTCCTGCATTTATCCTGATACCTTCTACAAGCACTGATGCACTTGTTGAAGTAGACGACAAGCCGTATATCCTGTTCCGGTTGATATTGACTGTTGAGCCGGCTTCATGGAAAATCCCCCTGATATTGCCTGCCGGTGCCATGCTAAGGTCATGAATAGAATTTCCTGTAATAGCTTTTACCGTACTGGATATGGAAAAAGTGTACAGGCCATAGATGAGATGGCCGGTGGATGTGCCGGCACCGCCAATACTGAGATTGTAAACATTGTTGTAGGTAAGGTTATCAACTGTTGGTGATGCACCATTGTTATATCCATACATAGATGATGCTGTTGCACCACTGGTATTCGGTATTGAGTTATTATAGACCAGGTTTCCTGTGAAAGTGACCTGGCTGCTGCCCGCTTTGGTACAGTTCATGATGCCTGATGCGCCGGTTATCTGGTTATCGTGTACCGTGTTATTACTGATGGTGGTAGTGTTGGTAGTCCCCATTGAACCGGCATCCAGTAATGTCATGGTACCCGTACCTGATTTAACATTGCCAAATACCTCATTGTTGTTCATGACCAGCGTGCCTGATGTGGCAGTATTGACGATACCGATAAGTGTACCCGTTCCCGTTAGTGTATTGTCCTGCACCGTATTATTGCTGATGGTTATGCTGCTGCCGGTACCTCCCGATGATGAGGTTAAGCCGATCAATTGCCCTGTTGTGGCCGTTGTATAATTAATATCCTGTATAGTATTACCCGTTATCGTTACCGTATTAGGGAAAGCTACACTGCCACCCGAAAGTCCGCAGGTGATGCCTATTACAGAAGAGGTGGTTGCATTGGAAGAAAGGCTGACCGTATTGTCTTTCACTTCTGCCCATAAACCAGATTGCAACTGGATACCGGTTACGGTGCTGGTATTGCCAACACCACCGCTGATACTGTTTCCAAATACTTTTGTATTCCGCTGGCCGGATAAGTTAATGGCAATGGCTGCTGCTGAACTTCCCCCGTAATTTGAAATTATGTTACCCTGGCCGGTATTGCCCACCACATTCATCGTATCATTCAGGCTAAGCGCACCGCTGGTTGCCGTATTGCCGCTTAGTGCAATGGCACTGTATACGTTTTGTATGATGTTGCTCAAAAGACTATTATAGCCGTTGCGGGAACTATCCACCTGGATGGCATCACCTGCTGTTCCGGTATAGGTAAGATTGGCAACACTTGTCCCGGTATGGTTACCGGAATATATACCTCTTGACAGTTGATTCGTTTTATTAAGTGTGACAGAACAATTGGAAATGGTATTGTGGCCCGATCCGTTATTGCCATCACATTTCAGCAGGGCGTAACCCCACTCCATCTGCGTGGTTACATCAACGTTAGCTACAGATTCCTGCAAATCAATCTTATTGAAACTAATATAATCGGCACCTACCAGTTTTACAATGCCGTCTACGGAAGTGGATGTTCCAACTGGCGCAGTAATAAGCGCCGCAACTGCCCCGCCCTGGAAGGTTACAGTTTGTGTAGCCGATGGCTTTAATACAGCATTTAATGCGCAATAATTAATAACCAAACCGCCGGCAGGTGCTGTTTCTGTATGCCCGCTGGCTACATTGAACAACACATTACCGCTTACCCCTTTTATATTGAGATCGCTGATGGCTGCAGCCATGGAAATATAATTGGTACAGGAAACCGGCAAACCGCTGTTGATGGTATACGTACCATTGAGCGCTGTATTGATCACTGATATAACATAAGGATCGGAAGTGACCGAACATCCCAGGCTATTGGTAACCGAAACTGTATAACTACCGGCAGCAGCATTGGGCAAACTGTCGTTGCTAATGGTTTGTGCCCAGCGCTGGATGCGATGATTTTCTGCATCCGCAATATAGATATTTCCGTTGCCGTCTACAGTTACCCCGGTAGGATAATTTAATTGATTAGCACCTGAACCAGATCCATTTCCGCCGGCTACCGTAACCCCTGTTATGGCTCCCGGAGCCCAGCGCTGGATGCGATGATTATCTAAATCTGCAACATAGATATTTCCGGTGGCATCTACAGTTACTCCATAAGGATAAGATAATTGATCCGCACCGGGACCATAACCATTTCCGCCGGCTACTGTTACCCCTGTTGTGGCTCCGGGAGACCAGCGCTGAATACGATCATTAAATGCATCTGCAACATAGATATTTCCGTTGGCATCTACACTTAGTCCAAAAGGATAATTTAATTGATTAGCACCGGAACCAGGGCCATTTCCGCCGGCAACTGTAACTCCTGTTGTGGCCCCGGGAGCCCAACGCTGGATGCGATGATTAACTTGATCTGCAACATAGATATTTCCGGTGGCATCTACAGTTACTCCAGCAGGACCATTAAGTTGATTCACACCGGAACCAGAACCATTTCCGCCGGCTACCGTAACCCCTGTTGTGGCTCCGGGAGCCCAGCGCTGGATGCGATCATTAAAATAATCTGCAACATAGATATTTCCGGTAGCATCTACAGTTACTCCAATAGCAAGATCAAATTGATTCGCAGCGGAACCAACACCATTTACGCCGGCTACTGTAACCCCTGTTGTGGCTCCGGGAGACCAGCGCTGGATGCGACTATTATATGTATCTGCAACATAGATATTTCCGGTGGCATCTACACTTACTCCATAAGGAAAATCTAATTGATTAGCACCGGAACCAGGGCCATTTCCGCCGGCTACCGTTGTACCGGAAGCAGCACCTGCAGCGAAAACCGTTGATATTGGGGATCCGTCCAGGTTCCAGGTCAAAGATGCCAGGCCGTTTGTTGGTGAAACCGTAAGCGTAGAACCGGCACACAACACAACGGATATGACCGGTATTGTGGGTACTGATTTTACCGTTACCGTTTGTGATGAACTGTTTGAACAGCCATTGACATCAGTATAACTGTATGTAATCGTATAAGGCCCCCCGGCACCCACTGTGGCAGGGTCAAATGTATTGCCGCTGATACCCGGCCCGCTGAAAGTTCCACCGGCAGGTGAACCGGTTAAGGTTACTGCGGTGGCATTGTTGCAATAAGATGCCTGCAGGCCGGTAAAACTTACTATAGGCAAAGCATTTACCGTTACCGTTTGTGATAAACTGTTTGAACAACCATTGACAGCAGTATAACTGTATGTGATCGTATAAGGTCCTCCGGCACCTATTGTGGCAGGGGTAAATGTATTGCCGCTGATACCCGGCCCGCTGAAAGTTCCACCGGCAGGTGAACCAGTTAAGGTTACTGCAGGGGCATTATTACAATAAGATGCCATCAGGCCGGTAAAACTTACCGTTGGCAATGCATTGATAACCGAAGACCCGGACATAGTAGCAATACAACTGGTAAGTATATTCGTGGCCACAACTGTATAAGTGCCTGCCGTGGTTTGATTACCAAAACTGATGGCTGCGCCTGTACCCGTAATGGCAGCCCCTACAGGAGATGCTCCATTGAACAACTGGTAAGTTACCCCTGTTTCAGAATTGCTTAAACCGATATTTACTCCTGTAATGGCACATCCATTTCCTCCGGTAACCGTAAACATGGCAGGTGCATTCAGGGTACTGCCGGGCGTAAATGCCACTCCACCGAAACCCGTATTGGCAGCAGCGGTAGCCAATAATGTTCCACTGTTTATTGCTAAGGAAAGTGTACTGGTTGCAGCGGCAATATCCGTGTACTTATATAAGAAAGTCGGTTTCACATTCGCACCCGTTGAAGACAGAATATACAGGTCTGCATTGCCGGTACAACTGTTGTACACTGCGGTAACACCAACACCAAAACCGGTTAGTGACCCTTTTGCCGTCCAGGTAGCACCCTGGTCAGCCGATGTATACTTAACAATACCAGCCGGTGCAGCATTGGATGAAGCTACATACACTACATCAGGGCCCGCAACAGCGTCTGTATTTAAGAAAACAAACCCGTAAGGATCTGTTGTAGCGGTTGGAAATCCCGGCAAATTCGTTAACGTTTGCCCGGTGCTGGTTGGCAAGCCGCTTCCAACCTGTGCCAGCCTTATGGAACCCGAAGCGGCAGAAGTGTATAATTGATTATTGAATATGCCAATACCTCTAACCAGGGTTGAATTCAGGTTAACAACAGCATTGGTAATGTTCGCATCGGGTACATAACTTATGCCGGCAGCCAATGATAACCAGTATCCGGTTCCATCCACCGTAACAGCCCCTCTCGTTCCACTATTGAGAAATGTATGCAATGTTGTTCGGGTATCAGCTATCCCATCTGCCCCGATTTTGCCTACAACCCTCGTATTGGTTGGAAAAGTTGCTGAGGAACTGGAAGTAACTGATGCAGTGCCTGCATTCACATTATAGCCGGTTAAAGTAAGAAACTGCCTGTTTACAGAAAGATGCAGGAACCCTTCTGAAATGGCTGATATGTTTTGCGTAAGCGCCCGGTTGACAGCAGTAGTACCGCCCACGGCTGTTACCGGAAGGGATGTTCGTACCGTGCCTGTTTGGCCGGTGCCGCTAAGATTAAACTCCTTTACAAAAACAGGGGCAGCTGTTCCTGCTGCATAAGTTGTTCCGTCTCCCACAACCAGTACGGCTATTTTGCCGGGATTGAATTGTGCAAAAACCTTTGAACCAAGTGCTGTTGAAAACAGGAAAATGATCAAAAACATTGATTTAATCACAGAAATCTTCTTTAATGAAAGATTAAGCAGTTGCCGGGCCATAAAAATTGTTTTGGTCTTAATTGATTGTAATCTTACTAATAATAAAATGTTAATTCCTGTTGCAAACAGGAGTGGCAATCGTTTTAAACTGAATAGCATTGCAGCCTATTCAACAAAGGGGGGAAATGAAAACTGGTGAATACAAATAGATTACACGGAATTTTAATGGAATGGATTGTATAT
>CALKVC010000078.1 GCA_937996595.1 uncultured Chitinophagaceae bacterium | reverse complement strand
GTATTGAAAAGAATATATAATTTCAGGAACCGAACAGAACAAGTATAATGAGTTTGCAAATCTTATATCATAGAAAACCCTGCGCTCTCCGCTTCTCTGCGGTTTAATTCATCAGCATTCACTCAAACTTAACGGTACATTTACGGCCAGCCCGCCATCAGACGTTTCCTTATACTTGCTGTTCATATCTTTGGCTGTATCCCACATGGTTTTTATTACTCCGTCGAGGCTAACTTTGGCAAAGTCAGGTGTACTTTGTAATGCCAGCTGGCTGGCAGTTATCGCTTTAATGGCGCCCATAGTATTGCGTTCTATGCAGGGCACCTGAACCAGCCCGCCAATGGGGTCACAGGTCATACCCAGGTGATGTTCCATGGCTATTTCAGCCGCCATCATGGCCTGCCTTTGTGTACCGCCCAGGCTTTCTGTAAGGGCTGCTGCTGCCATCGCACTGCTAACACCTATCTCTGCCTGGCATCCACCCATAGCTGCTGAAATAGTAGCGCCTTTTTTGAAAATACTCCCGATTTCCGAAGCGGTTAACAGGAAATGAATGATCTTATCTTCGGTATCGCCATGGCAGAACAGTATGTAATACATCAGTACGGCCGGTATCACTCCTGCGGCACCGTTAGTAGGTGCTGTTACCACCCTGCCGAAAGATGCATTTTCCTCATTTACCGCCAGTGCAAAACAACTAACCCAGTCGAGAATATAATTAAAATGGTTGCCACCCGCCCTGATATCTGCTATCCAGCTTTCATAATCCGTATACGTTTTTCCTTTCAGCAGCTTCCTGTTAAGGTTGAAAGCACGCCTTTGCACCTGCAGTCCGCCGGGAAGCACCCCTTCGGTATTACAACCCCGATAGATACACGCACGCATCACCCGCCAGATGTCCATCAACCGTTCCCTGGTTTCAGGTTCAGGCCTCCAGGCATGTTCGTTTTCCATCACGATCTCATGAATGCTCATGCCTGTTTTCCGGCACCAGTGAAGCAGGTCGTTGGCCGTATTGATGGGAAACGGGAGTTCAACCGTATTTGCGTGCTGCGACTGCTCCCCTTCCTTAACCACAAATCCGCCTCCAACAGAATAATATGTTTCAGCTATATTATCACCATGTGTAAACCTGGCCAGGAAGGTAAGGGCATTGGGATGGAAAGGCAACGATTCTGCCAGCAGGAACTCAATATCTTCAGCCGGGTCAAAATCTATTTCGTGCCGGCCACCCAGCATCAATTTTTTCATGGTACGGATATCGCTTATCCTGGAAACGATATTGTTCACATCAAACGTAACGGGATCTTCTGCGTTTAACCCTAACTGTACGGCAATATCGGTTCCATGCCCTACACCGGTTTTAGCAAGCGAGCCATAGAGCAACACTTCCACCCCTGTAACCTGCTCCAGCATCCCCTTTTCGTCCAGCGATCGGGTGAACATCTGTGCTGCCCGCCATGGGCCCAGCGTGTGGCTGCTGCTTGGGCCGATGCCTACCTTGAACATATCGAATACAGAAATGGCTTCGTGGCTCAATTTACAGGATTAAAAGAGTTTTTACAATAAGTTAAAAGCCTTCATGATTAATAATTTTATTTACTGAACATCCCGCAGGTGAATGCTGAATTTCAGGTATGAATTACCGGGAATGATCACATTGCCGTTATTGTCGGTTCTGTCATAAATACCATAACCCAGTGAAGGAGGAATGTACAGCGTTATCCTGCCTCCGTTCTTTATCAAAGGCAGCCCTTTCTGCCAGCCGATGATCAACTGGCCCAGTACAAAACTTACACCGGCGCCGGAATTATTGGAATCAAACACATTACCATTAGACATGAGCCAACCGGTATAGTTAACCGTAACATTTGAGCAGATGGCCGCCGTATTCGTTAGATCGGAAGAGCGTCGTGTAGGGAAAGAGTGTCTTCGCTTGAATGCTGTGTAGCGGTAAGTGAATTGGACGCCAGGTAATTCTGTATATACGTAACTTCTGCTGCGGATGCCGATGCATTTGAATCTGTAAAACCGCATCCACTGGTATCACCCTTGGAACAGGATAAAATGAACAGTGGCAAAGCAGCCATCAGGGAAAACCATTTTTTCATTGTTTGTTTTTGCTTTTATTTAAAGACTTTAATTGTATTTATTTTGCTGCATCCTCATGCTTCAACCTGCCTTTCAATTCAAGGTAAAGCTGTTCATTCATCTCCCATTTGAAATGCATCCTGAAATAAGAAAAAAACAGGATGATGAGTATAACGGCCAGTACCAATGTTTCAAAAACACCCGAAGCGGACGCTGATACTTTTGCATACCAGTCCGGTGATAAAATATAAACTGCCACCAATGAAAGGATCACCGGCAAACCAAAGAGCATCGCCATGGGCAATCCACGGCCAAGCTTACTCATGAAACGGCTTTCCCGGCCCCTTACCTGTTCCCAATGCCGCATAAATTCCATTTCCTTTTCTGTGAGCATACCGTAAAATTAACGCAATTGCCTTTATTCCTTTGAAAATTTACGAATAACATGTAGGTTTGTTAGTATCAAAATCAATCCATGAAAATAGAACAGCTTATCGTTCAGCATCTTTACAATAATAAAAAAGTGACCTTACAGGATATTGGCACTTTTATCTTACATGCCGATGTACCGCTGCAGGCCGATAATGACAAAGAAGGCATCATGCCCGAAAATGCCATATCATTCCAATTCAACAAGAGGGCTGCACAAGACGATGAACTGATTGATTATATTGTATCGCAAACACGCAAGATCAAGCCGCTCGCCACATCAGACCTTGAATCATATTCCATTCTGGCAAAACAATTCCTGAATATAGGCAAACCG
Source organism: uncultured Chitinophagaceae bacterium (assembly GCA_937996595.1). Classification (GTDB taxonomy): domain Bacteria; phylum Bacteroidota; class Bacteroidia; order Chitinophagales; family Chitinophagaceae; genus Ferruginibacter. The sequence continues at coordinate 5,293 of CALKVC010000078.1, read as the reverse complement.
TTTCCCATTGAAGGTTTGGGTATTTTATTAAAAAACCAGGCCGGCATATATGAATTTACGCAGGGAACCCAGGTAAACCCGAAACTGGAACCGGCTTCATCACAGCCAAAAGAAAAAGCATCAGAAGAGATCAGCTTTTCCACCAGGAATGAAAAAAGAAAAGATAATAAGAAATGGATGTACATAATCCTCCTTTTGCTGGTTATTTCAGCCGGGGCTGTAATCTATTATTTCCTCACACAGAATAATAAAGACAATTCGGTTGAAAAAATAGTACATAACCATGCAGACAGCAGCCAACCTGTTAAAGACAGCATTTCAAAACCGGTAAGGCCTGCCGTAGATTCTATACCTGTTCAGCCTAAAACAGACAGTGTACACTTTGCGGTGGTTATAAAAGAATATCCTTCAAAACCGGCGGCAGACAGGGCATTTTTAAAGCTTACCAGTTACGGCCACAAAGTTGACCTGCAACAGGTTGATTCCGTAAACTATAAAATATCGATGTCGTTTGCTACCGGACTTTCCGATACGACAAGGGCCAGGGACTCACTGAAAATACTATTTGGAGGCAGGCCGTACGTTGAATTAAAGTAATTTTCTCATGGCATTACTTAGAAAATATATTTACAGGGTTTTCTGGGTAATCGTTTTCATTGGCCTGATTGCTGTCGTTTTCGGGTTAACAACCATCGACCTTATCTTTAAGCCCCTCATCATACCTGCTTTACTGGTGGCTTTGATGCTGAAGTCGGGAAACACAAGAGGCAAAAAAAAGATACTGTTAGCCCTTGTTTTTTCATTTCTGGGTGATGTTTTCCTGCAGTTTGAAAACCGGGAACCTGTTTTTTTTATTGCCGGACTGGCAAGCTTCCTCGTTACACATTTATTATATATTGCTTACTTCTACCAGATAAAACAATCCGGTGATTCACCGGTTAAGGCATACCCTTTTACGCCCTTTATCATCCTATTATACGCTATCGGGCTGGTTTACCTGCTTTATCCCAAACTGGGCGATTTAAAGGTCCCGGTAATTGTGTATGCCTGTGTAATCAGCACCATGCTTTACTTATGCCTCTGTGTTCCATACAAAGTTGGCAAGATTACGAGCAGGCTGTTCGTAAGCGGTGCCGTGCTTTTCGTACTATCAGACAGTATCCTTGCCATCAATAAATTTTATGCCCCGTTTACTGCCGCACCTTTCCTTATCCGGATAACCTACTGCCTTGCACAATATTTTATTGTTAAAGGTTTTATTAAAAAAAGATATTAATAGAAAGGCTGGCGTAATTTTGTACTACAGTTACATATTGACTGAAAAGAATGGATTATATAGATTATTATAAGATTTTAGGCATATCTAAAACCGCCACGGAAGAGGATATAAAAAAAGCTTACCGGAAACTTGCCAGGAAATACCATCCCGATATAAACCCGAATGACAAGGAAGCCAACAAACGATTCCAGGAAATAAATGAAGCCAATGAAGTGCTGAGTGATCCTGAAAAGAGGAAAAAATATGATAAATACGGAAAAGACTGGCAGCATGGTGAAGCTTATGAACAGGCCAGGCAACAACGGCAATCATATGATTTTGGCGGACAATCGCAATATTCGGGAAATTTTGAAGAAGGCCATTTTTCAGATTTCTTTTCATCCCTTTTCGGTGGCGGAGGCGGCCGCAGCAAGGCCAGGTTCAGGGGTGAAGACCTTCGCGCCACTTTGCAACTGAATTTCACAGATGTTTTTCATACACATAAAAGGACCATAACGGTTGACGGAAAAAATATCCGGATAACGATTCCGGCCGGTATAGAAAACGGGCAACAGATAAAAATAAAGGGGCATGGGGAACCGGGTAAGAACGGCGGGCCTAACGGTGACCTGTACCTTACATTTTCCATCATCAATAACAGCCCGTTCAGGAAATCGGGAAACGACCTGTACCTTAACCAGGAAATTGACCTGTACACAGCCATGCTTGGCGGAGAAATAACCATCGACACCTTACACGGAAAGATAAAACTGAAAATAAAACCTGAAACACAAAACAATACCAAAATAAGGGTGAAAGGCAAAGGAGCACCGGTTTATAAATCGGAAGGGCAATATGGCGACCTTTTTATCACTTACACGGTAAAACTGCCGCAAAACCTTTCGGAGAAACAAAGACAGCTTTTTTCCGAATTATCAAGATCTTAAAAAAGGGAAAACCGGGATGCATCATTAAAGCAATCATTTTTTTGTTGCCAGTATGCTGTAAACCATCGGTATGTTGTTTCCAAAAACAGAAATCCTGAATTTACCGGGTTCAAATTCTTCCACTTTATTAAAACAATCATACGGTGAATAATCATATTCATGCAGGCGGTTAATTTCCATCCCCCGGTTGATCAAACTGGAAACCACCTCTCCCAAGCCGTGGTTCCATGTGATGGTTTCAGTTGTAACCGGCGCTGATTTGTCGGCATACGTTCCCGTTTCAGTTTCTACAATAGGTGTACTCACGGCATATTTATAAATAACTTTTTCAAAATCGTTATCATACATCCATATCACCGGATGAAATTCTGCCATAACGAATTTGCCGCCGGGCTTCAGGTACCTAGATACAATGGAAGCCCAGCGGTCCACATCCGGCAGCCAGCCGATGGTGCCATAACTGGTAAAAACGATATCAAATAAACCATCCAGGCTTGCAGGCAAGCTATAAATATCACAACAGATGAAAGTAGCTTTTGCTTGTAACCGGGTAGCCAGTTCGGTAGCCTTGTCAACCGCCTTATCAGAAAAATCAACGCCCGTAACAGTGGCACCCAGCCTGGCAAGTGAGATACTGTCTTGTCCAAAATGACATTGCAGGTGAAGGATTGTTTTACCTGAAACATCTCCCAGTAATTCCAGTTCTATTTCATTCAGTGTATTTTTCCCTTTAAGGAAACTGTCCATATCATAAAATGCGGAAGCTACATGCAGATCTGTTTTTATGTTCCATGTTTCTTTATTCTTTTTAAGATAATCCTGTTCTTGCATGATGTTGATCGTTTTAAATGGATGTAAACCTACTTATTTAAAAAGTCATAAAAAATATCCCCGTCAAACTTTCGCATGACGGGGATTTTACCCTCAAAGAAAATTGTTTTATTAATAACCCATACCACCCATATCTGGAGCGCCATGTGCGTGCGGAGCTTCATCTTTAGGTTTTTCTGCAACCACGCATTCGGTAGTTAAGAGCATACCTGCAATAGAAGCTGCGTTTTCCAGCGCTACGCGGCTTACTTTGGTTGGATCGATTACGCCGGCTTTAAACAGGTTTTCGTATACTTCCGTGCGTGCATTGAAGCCGAAATCCGCTTTACCTTCTTTTATCTTTTGTATAACGATTGATCCGTCAATGCCAGCATTGGCTGTTAAAGTACGAACGGGTTCTTCCAGTGCCCTGCGTACGATGGCCATACCGGTTTGCTCGTCGGCTATCTGTCCTTTAACTTTTGCATCAAGGTTAGATATGGCACGGATATAAGCAACACCGCCACCCGGAACAATTCCTTCTTCAACAGCAGCACGTGTAGCATGCAAAGCATCATCTACCCTGTCTTTCTTCTCTTTCATTTCCACTTCGGTAGCAGCACCAACATATAATACAGCTACACCACCGGCCAGTTTAGCCAGGCGTTCCTGCAGTTTTTCTTTATCATAATCAGAAGTAGTATTCTTGATCTGTTCCTTTATCTGGTTAACGCGAGCGGTTATTTCAGCCTTTGTGCCTTTACCACCAACGATGGTCGTATTATCCTTATCAATAGTTACAGATGCAGCCTGGCCGAGGCTTTCCACGCCGGCTCCTTCCAGGTTCTTACCCATTTCTTCGCTGATAACTTCTCCTTTGGTTAAGATGGCGATATCGGTAAGCATTTCCTTCCTCCTGTCGCCAAAGCCCGGTGCCTTAACTGCAGCAACCTTAATGGTACCACGCAGCTTGTTCACAACCAGGGTTGCCAGTGCTTCCCCTTCCAGGTCTTCTGCAATGATCAGCAGCGGACGGCCTGTTTGAGCCACTTTTTCCAGGATGTGCAGGATATCTTTCATAGCAGATATCTTCTTATCGTAAATCAGGATGAATGGGTTTTGTAATTCAGCCTGCATTTTTTCGCTGTTGGTAACAAAATACGGGCTGATATATCCCCTGTCGAACTGCATACCTTCCACGATATCAACCGTAGTGTCGGTCCCTTTGGCTTCTTCTACGGTTATTACACCTTCTTTACCAACTTTTCCAAAAGCTTCAGCAATTAGTTTTCCGATGGTTTCATCGTTATTGGCAGAAATGGTAGCTACCTGCTGAATTTTCTTGCTGTCGTTGCCTACCGCCTGGCTCTGGTCGCGTAAGCTGCTCACCACGAGGCTAACAGCCTTATCAATACCGCGTTTCAGGTCCATCGGGTTAGCACCCGCAGCTACCATTTTAAGGCCTTCGCTGATGATGCTCTGGGCAAGTACGGTTGCTGTAGTGGTTCCGTCACCGGCAATATCAGCCGTTTTTGAAGCCACTTCCTTAACCATTTGGGCACCCATGTTTTCGATTGGATCTTCCAGTTCAATTTCTTTAGCCACGGTTACACCATCTTTGGTAACCTGCGGTGCACCGAATTTCTTTTCTATAACCACATTACGGCCTTTGGGGCCTAATGTAACTTTAACGGCATTGGCAAGCGTATCAACGCCTTTCTTCATTTTGTTCCTCGCTTCTATATCGAAATAAATTAGTTTAGACATGTTTTATGAATTTAGTATTTGAGTTAATTTTTTAATATTGATTTTAGATGTTGGCTGTTAGCTGTTAGTTAAAAGTTCCAGCTTTAAGCTAGTTTCTTATGGTTAATAGCTAATAGCTAAATACTAAAAGCCAGGTACCTTAAACAATTGCTAATATATCGCTCTCCCGCATGATGAGATAGTCAACACCTTCTACGGTTATTTCGGTTCCGGCATATTTGCCATACAATACTTCATCACCGGCTTTAACGGTTACCGGTTCATCTTTCTTACCGGGGCCTGCAGCCAGTACAGTGCCTCTTTGCGGTTTTTCTTTTGCCGTATCAGGGATGATGATTCCTCCGGCAGTTTTTACTTCAGCAGCAGCTGGTTTCACAATTACCCGGTCGTGTAGCGGAGTAATGCTTAACTTTTTAGCCATAATTTCGATATTTTGATTTGGGTTTTAAAAAATATTCCCCTTTTGGGGTTGCGAAGGTACTTTATTAAATATCATACCAAAGCGATAAAA
>CALKVC010000077.1 GCA_937996595.1 uncultured Chitinophagaceae bacterium | reverse complement strand
TTGATTTAATAATACTGGCATTTCTATATTTTAGATTACAGCCAGCCGGGTGCATTGACATTTTGTATTTTATTATATATGCCAGCCCTATTTCAATGAGTTAAACTTTCTGGTTTATTTGCCATGCTGTAGAATATTCGTTCCTTTGCCACTGGTAAGCAAGTGTTAGCAGGATCGTTTTATTTGTAATATAACCGTATATCCCTGGAATGAAATATTTGTTTATAACGGCATTTTTATTTTCAACTGTTAACTCATTCGCTCAAATTGATTTTGAGCTCAAATCACATCATTCATCACTGCTGCAAAGGGCTAATGCTGCAGACAGTGCCATACTTGCCGGGCAATTTGGAACCGTACACAGCTTACTCATCATACATGATGGCAGACTGGTTTTTGAGAAATATTATAACGGATGGACCAAAGATTCGTTGCATCAATTGCAGTCAGCAACAAAAAGCATCATATCCACATTATTAGGCTGCGCTTTACAACAAAAGTATATTGAAAGTGAGAACGAACTTATTTCAGCATATTTCCCAAAACAGTATTTTAGGGATAACCTTAAAAAACAAATGCGAATCAGTGACCTCCTTACACAACGCCACGGGCTTACATGGAATGAAGGAGCATGGGAAGATCCGGGTAATGACTGGCGGAAAATAATTTCAAGGCAAGGCAACTGGTATGATATGATACTCCGGATTCCAATGGATACAATGCCCGGAACCAGGTTCGTTTATGGAAATGCAGCGCCAACCCTGGTGTCTGCAATCATCCAGCAGGCTTCAAAGTTATCCATTGATTCTTTTGCTGTTACCTACCTGTTCAAGCCATTGGGTATAAGGAAATACTGGTTCTGGCAAGGTAATGGAGACCCTCCGAATAACGGTATGGCTTTGGTTTCACTAACATCAAGGGATATGGCAAAAATCGGGCAGCTTTACCTGCAGAACGGTAAATGGGATAACAACCAGGTAATACCTTTCCGTTATGTGCAATCAGCAGTTTCCTCTCATGTAAAAGCAGTTGGTGGAAATGGGGCTTATAAACAATACGACTATGGTTATTTTTGGTGGAGTAACCCGGTTTCGCAAAACGATAAGAAAACAAATGTTTTTTTGGCAAGGGGAGCAGGTGGACAGAACATCATCGTAAACCGGGATGAAAAATTAGTTGTTGTTACAACTGCCTGGAATATGCAACAACCAAATAAAGTGCAATTGATATATGATTGGTACCTGGCTAAGTAAACCAGTAAATGATCATAGTTTCCGGAATGTATGAAAGGTTTTTCCTCATTTGCTGCATGGTTGTTAATTGGAAATTCCCTGGTCATTTTTTATAAATATTCTTTTTCTGTATAAATATATAATACTGTTATCATGAAAGATAATTTTTCAATGCAGTCAGACAAATATGCACAGTACAGGCCCGGGTACCCCTCAGCTTTATTCGAATACCTGAACAGCATAATAGTAAACAAACAATACGTATGGGACTGTGGTACGGGTAACGGGCAGGTGGCTTATACGCTTGCCAAAACTTTTCAGCATGTATATGCAACCGATATAAGCCAGTCGCAAATTGACAACGCTATTCCTGCAGCCAATATTTCATATTCCGTGCAACCGGCAGAAAAAACAGATTTTCCCGATAACTTTTTCAACCTGGTAATGGTGGCCCAGGCCATTCACTGGTTTGATTTCGATCAGTTTTATGCTGAAGTATACCGTACAGCAAAACCAAAGGCTCTGATATGCGTGGTTGGTTATGGGATGATTACCGTTAATCATGAGATAGATGAACTGATACTTGACTTTTATAATAATGTATTGAAAGGATATTGGGACAAGGAACGGAAATATATAGACGAAAATTACATGACCATACCGTTCCCGTTCAGAATAATTGATACGCCTGAATTTGTGAACACAATGCAATGGACCTTGGAACATTTAATGGGTTATCTGAATACCTGGTCGGCGGTGAAACATTTTATTAAAAGCAATAGGTACAACCCGGTTGATGATTTACAAACGCGTATGGAAAAAGTATGGGAAAGGGGAGAAGCGAAAGCAGTAAAATTCCCCTTGTTATTAAGAATGGGGGAATTAGCCGGTTGATAAGTAAGCAGTTATAAAAGTTAGTGTGCAGGCCGGTACATGTTTCAATTTGAATATACGATGCTGATTGCTTGATCAATGTATTGGATTAATAATTTCCCAAACTGCATCAGGCCGCTTTTCTTGCCATGTTGATAATTATATGTAGCTTTAGTTTGCCTGTATGGTTTGATGGGTTTTTTCAACTATTCTTTTTCCTTACATGAATTAGCATCGTTTTGTTAATGAATATGCGTTTGAAAAACAGGTTGCGGCATCGTTAAATTATTTTACGGCAAGCCTTATTTAGGTTCTGTAAGTATGATTCTCAATTGCGGATTAAACTTTTTAAAGTTATGCAAAAGGTAACATTTGAACATGC
>CALKVC010000076.1 GCA_937996595.1 uncultured Chitinophagaceae bacterium | reverse complement strand
AAGGAGCTTTGTTCAACATTAGTTCTTCGGTAGCATCAACTGCAGTAATTCTATTCTTAGTGCAGATACTTTAAACTGATTATGCAACCTCTATCCTAATTTTAGAAGTTTTTATTGCACAACACGTTATTTTTTAAAAATGGTATTTGATGATTTAATTGTATATCGCTGTAACATTTACATAAACATCATGAAAAAATCCTGCTTTTTACGGCAGGATCTTTTTTGCTTCAACTTCAACTCAACTATTGAAACCTCTTTAATTAAGTATGAGCAACGGGTTGTAGGCCTGCAGGCTGTGTGACATGAATGCGGTGGGTTTACCATTCACATCCAGTTTTTCCAGTTGCTTGTCTATTTTTTCTTTTACTTTTTCCAGCGAATCTTTCACACGCTGTTTTTCCGAATCAACCTTCATCTTTACTGAATCCGGAATAGTAAGCGGTGTTTTATCATTATACCTGTAATTATCTTCACCGTCGTTATTTATGTTTATTCCGTTTTCATCTATCAGCACCCTTGTTTTACCGTCATTCACTTCAATGGTCCTCCTGCCACGCGGGCGGTTCCAGGTTTCTACCGGCTTGCCATCGAGGGTATGCAGCCCGTCTTCCTGCATGATATAATCAACATTGTTGTCCCAGCCTTCTTCCACATCTTCAAAATCTACATTCCAGTCGTTGCTGAATGGCCCGTCGAAGTGAATGTCATTGCCCCAGCCTACATTACGGTTCACCCGTATCTGCTTGCCAACAGGAACATACACGGTAAGGATGATGCGCTGGTTACGGAACTTATCTTTCCGGGTGATGGCGATCCCTTTATCCACCACGAGCAGTGAATCGCTTTGCTGTACATTATAGTTCATCATGGCAGCGAGTGTATCGGCATATCTTTTCTTGCTGCCCCTTACCATTTTCATCATGGTTACCCGGAAGCTGTCGTTGGGTGATTTCATGATATGTATGGAAACATTTTTTACAAAGGCTGTATCCTCATCCAGGCCTTCAAAAGGTTCCATCCTGAACCAGCGGTTGTTGTAAAATTTCTGGTTGGGAACAGATGATGTCAATTCCAGCTTATTAACGGTTGGGTTGGTAAGAACAATTTCCTGTTCTGCCAGCGTGTTGCCCGATTTAAAATCCCTGGCAACGGATACAATCAATGCCACAAAGCAAAATACACCTATCAGCCACAGGCTTGAAAACGACACCCGCATCAGTTTCCTGTTGGTTTTGGTTTTGGTGATCCTGCGTATAAGCCAGGTGATGATGCCAATGATGGGAACAGCGATAAAGAAAATAAGTGTGCCCCATGCAAAGGCATTTTGCCAGCCATCGGTTAACACAAAATCTTTAACCGGGAAGATGCCAATAGCGAATATACCCAGCGAAAACAGCGCCACTACAAAAGCGAAACCGATGCAACCCAGGATGAAATAGGCAAATATCTTAAAGAGCAATGCGATGATATCACCAAACGAACGGCTGCTTCTCCTGGCAATGCTACCCGCTTCTGCGCCCAGCACTTTTGCCTTATCGCCCACAACTGCGGATGCTTCCTTTCCAAATTTCTGCGCCCTGTCCTGTACCCCTTTCAATTCCTCTACCACAGAATTTTTGATAGAGTTCATATCCACTTTTTCGCCCTTCATTTCCAGCTTTTCGGCAGTACTAACCGCTTCGGGCAATACCAGCCATAAAATGATGTAGATGATCAATGAGCCCGGACTGAAACCAATCCTTACAAAGCTTGGGAAATCGCCCCAATGGCCCCAGTTGGTGGCAAAAGACAGGAATGGAAGCAGGAACAATATCCTCGGAATCCACGGGTTGATGCCAAAATAATTGGCCAGCCCGCTGCTTACACCGGCAATAATCTTATCGTCGCTGTCGCGGTATAGTTTTTTCCGTACACCGCCTATTTCGGTGGTAGCCGAACTGGGTACGGCAATCCATAACACCAGGTAAGGAATCAGCAATACACCGAATAATACGATGAATATGATACGTACGATCAGCGAATCTAACCCGAAATAGTTGGCAAGGCCGCTGCAAACACCGCCCAGCACTTTATGGTTTTCATCCCTGAATAAGCGGCTCGATTTAACATATGTACCCTGTGATGCTGACTGGCCTGCATTCGCCTGGGCATAACTTTCATTAACGGCATCGGCTGTGGCCTGGTCGGTTTCAAAATCTTCGGGCCGGCCCATGCTTTTAATGATGGCATTGATGTCTTCATCAGAAATGCAGGTGGCTCCGGCTTTCAGTCGCTCCTGGAACAATTCCCCGATGCGGCTTTCTATGTCATTAATGATTTCTTCTTTACCTTCTTCCTGGGCAAAATAGCGGTTAAGGCTTTCCGTATAATTTTTCAATATATCAAAAGCGGTAACTTCTATCGGTACAACCCTACCCTGGAAGTTGATGTTTATTACTTGTTTCATGGCGTAATAATTGTTTTTGTTTTGCCTTAGCCGTTTATCAGGCTGACTATACTTGTAAGGCTTTAATTTTTGTTTCGTTAGTTTCTGTTGAAATCAAGAAAAGCATGGCTATACTTTTTATGATGGCTGCCTGCCGGCAGGTTGTTGAAGTTGATATAATTCTATCCGGGTGATGTAAGCGCCTGAACTGCGTTTGCCAACTCATTCCAGGTTGCTTCCAGTTCCTTGTAAAATTCGGCACCTTTTTCGGTAAGTGCAAAGTATTTCCGTGGCGGACCACTGTTACTTTCTACCCAGCGATAAGTAAGGAGCTCTGCGTTTTTGAGCCGCGTTAACAAAGGATACAGTGTTCCCTCAAAAATATTGAGGTTGGCGGCTTTCATTTTATCTATGATATCTGAGGGATAAGCTTCTCCCTGCTTTATCACCGACAAGATGCAAAACTCAAGCACCCCTTTGCGCATCTGGCTTGCTGTGTTATCAATGTTCATGGCTTTGTATTTTAAAAATTCATGGCTATACTTTCAAGGGGCTGATTGCGGTTGAAGGCTTCTGTTGTTCCGGAACCGTAGTTGCCATAACCTGATCTTCACCTTGATAACACAAAGATAGTGTTATTTTAGTACTATGCAACACATAATACCATTTATTTTAAAGTAGTTGGTGGTGAACTATAGGCTATTTTCTGCTAAAAGCGAGTACTGGCAAGGGTTTAGCAGCCGTTTTATTCTTACTGTTTTTTATTTATTTTTGGATGAACGGTAAAATGAAGGGTTAAACGGTATTAACTATATGCTTCTCAACAAGCCGGGAAGCCCTTTTTATTGTTAAATAAATGATAAGTCGTAAATTATTGGTTAATAACAGGATAACCCTTGCCGGGAATCTTTGTCGGATTAAAAAAAGGAGGTCGCCATGAAAGTACTATTCTATTCATACCTGCTGATGGCCGTATTGCTGTCGGCCTGTGCCAGCAGTAAAAATTACCTGGAGCGCAGCGATGAAGACAAAGCGCTGCAGGATGCCATTAAAAAATTGAATAAAACGCCTGCCGATGCCGATGCAACGGCAGCCGTGCCGCTGTTATATTCCAATATTAAAGCAAGCCGTTTAGCTAAAATAAATTCGCTAAAAAACGACCGTGACCTGGCCCGCTGGGATAAACTGATAAAAGAATATGAATACCTGCAGGATGCTTACGATGCCATTGTAAACAGCCCCGCCGCTTTTAAACTGGTAAACCCCGAAAGCTTCAGCAGCCAGTTATATGAATGCAGGCAAAACGCCGCAGATGACTATTACAACAATGCACTGGTTTTTCTTGATAAGGACGGCAGGGATAATGCAAAAAAAGCGTACAACTATTTTAATAAATCCAACAAGCTGGTCCCCGGTTTTAAAGATGCGCAGCAAAAAAGCAATGAAGCATATGACAAAGCCGTAGTGGATGTAATGATAAACCCGGTGCAGGATAATTCCTTTTTTTCAAACAACAACTGGGGCAGTTACGGATATGGTAATGTGAATGATTATTTTCAGTTATCGCTGGTACGGGAGTTGAACGGTATGAACAAAGACAGGTATCCTGCCCGCTTTTATACCGACTGGGAAGCAAAAAGAGACCAGGTGCAGCCAGACTGGACCGTAGATATGCTTATCCGCAATATTGATATCCCCTTTCCCTCAAACTACCATTATAACAGGAATGCCAGTAACCGGATTCAGATTGGCACCGACACATCCGGAAACCCGGTTTATAAAACCGTAACCGCCATACTCAGGGTAACCCGAAGCAGTTTTACCGCCAGGGCAGATATGGATGTGACTATCACGGACATGGCTACCCGAAAAAATATCAGTTACCGCAATTTCCGGGACGATTACCGCTGGCAGCAGGAAAGCGCCACATACAGCGGCGACAGCCGGGCATTAAGCGCCCAGGACTGGGAACTGGTGAATAATGCCGGCATTTTTGCACAACCAAGAAAAGAAATGATCCTGAACGAACTGTTTAAAAAGATATACCCGCAGGTGAAAAACAATATCATGTATGCGGTTGACTGGTAGGTAACTCTACTGTGTTGTGCATTTAACATATTTTAATTCTTGTGAAAGTTGCATTAATCGTATAGAGATGCTGCTCTAAGAGTAGAATTACTGAAGTTGATGCTACCGAAGAACTAAAGTTGATTAAAGCTCCTCCCCGCAATCGGGCTGTATTTCGATTGCGGGTGCCCTTTTTGGGTCCGTTTTTGGGCAAGCAAAAAGGGACAAAATACAATTACAAAAGAATCTTAAGAAAAACATACAATCCATTAGCACATCGCATTCGTATTCTTATATCTGACTTTAATGATTACCGGCTTGTAATGTGTACAAAATACACTATATTTATTTTTCAATGCCTGTTATGAGAAATAAATGCAGCCTCCTCTTTTTTTTATTGATATTACTCGCTTCAAACCTGTGGGCACAGGTTGATTTCAGGAAAGAAACCATTTACTTCCTCCTAACCTCCCGGTTTTATGACGGGGACAATTCCAATAACCGCCCCAATGAATGGTGTTCTTATATTCCCGGCATTACCAATCCGAATATTACCAACCCGCAGGATGTAACCTGGCGGGGCGATTTTAAAGGGCTGATAGAAAAACTGGGCTATATAAAAGATTTGGGATTCACCGCCATCTGGATCAACCCGGTTGTTCAGGGCAGGAGCCCGCTCGATTACCATGGATACCATGCCTGGGATTTTACCAAAGTAGATACGAGGCTGGAAAGCCCCGGTGCGGGATTTAAAGACCTCATTGAAGCGGCACATGCCAAGGGGATTAAGGTGATACTCGATATTGTTACCAATCACAGCGGCCGTTACGGCATTAAAGGCGTAAGTGAATTGAAATACAATACCGACCCTACCAAACCATGGGGACAAAATGCTTTGGGGCAGCCATTAGCTGATAACCCAAACTGGGAATATGACGGAAGTACGCCAAACCCCGATGACAACAAATTATGGAGCCGGGCCAACCTGGCTAAAATGCCATCGCCCTATAACCAGAACCTGGCAAACTATAACTGGCCTTCCACACAAAGTTTTGTAAATACCAGCGACCCTAACTTTTTCCATCACTGGGGAAATGGTTTTGTGCAGGGATGGGATGATACCAGCAACTGTTACAACGGAGCCATCAGCGATGATTGCCCCGACCTCAATACGGGCAGCCAGGCCGTGCAGGATTATTTTTTTAATGCTTACAAACAGTATATCGACTGGGGTGTAGACGCTTTCCGCTGGGATACTTACAAGCACATGAACAAACAGGATATACAGGCATTGCTCGACCGGTTTAAAGCCTACAAACCCGACCTGTTCGTGTTTGGCGAAGTGGCGCAAAAGCGTTTTGAACTTCACCCGGTACAGGAACTGAATCCGCACTGGTATACCTGGAGAGGCGCCGTGGGAAGTTCGGGCCCTTCGGGTTCTTCTGTACTCGATTTTTATGCAGAAGCCACTTTTCACAACATATTCGAAAACGGAGGCGGTTTCAGTGGGGTCACCGATGCGGCCCGCTACGATCATCTCTACCAGGACCCTTCGCAGCTGGTAACCTGGCTGGACAATCATGACTTTGGCCCCAACAACGACTGGAACAGGCGCTACAGTGGCAGCGATGAAAACCTGGCCGCCTGCATGAACTTCATGTTCACCTGGCGCGGCATACCCAGTGTGTATTATGGCACGGAAAGCCGGTTTAAATCGGGTGTGTACACCGACCTGCATGATGCTGCCGGTATTCAGAAAAGCATTGATGAAACCGGCAGGGCCTATTATGGCGAAGCCATGGCCAATGCGCCTTCCCATATCATTTACAAACACATCAGGAAACTGAATGCCATCAGGAAAGCCGTTCCTGCTTTACAGAACGGCAGCTGGCAGTGGGCCGGAAACGCCCCGTGGAACGGTATCGGCTACACGCGAACATCGGGCGCCAGTTTTGTTTGTGTTGGCCTGGCTAAGGACGGAAGCGCCGGCTTCAACTTTACCGGCATTTCAAATGGCATATACCGCGACGCTGTTACCGGCAGGGAATATACTGTTAGCAACGGCAACCTGTCGTTTAACGTAACATCAGGTTCGGCTGGCATTTATGTAAAAGACGGTCCGGGTATGATCGGCGAAAGCGGAGCCGGTTTTTTTGAGCCATGTGTAACGGGCTGCAACAATACGCCACCCACCGTAACCATCAGCCCGGTTGGCAGCAACTACAGTTCGGCACAGACGGTTACCATAACGGCAGCCGGTATAGCTGCACCTTATACCATTTATTACACAACTGATGGCAGCAACCCCACCACGGCCAGCCCGGTATATACCGCCCCGTTCCAAATAAACAGCACTACCATCGTGAAAGCCATTGCCAAAGATGCCAGTAACAGGATCAGCGAGATACAGGCAGAACGGTACAGTTTTGTTATTCCACCGCCGGTAATCAGCATATCGCCGGTGTCGGGTAATTATTACAACCCGGTAAACGCAACCATTACAGCAAGCGGCGGCACGGCCCCATACACGATTTATTACACAACCGACGGGTCTGACCCCACAACAGCCAGTGCTGTCTATAGCGCCCCGGTAAACTTGTCAGGCGCCACGGTTTTAAAAGCGATGGCCAGGGATGCAGTGGATTCATCTTCGTCTATTGTTACCCGTAACTATACATTCAACATCCCCGCCCCGGTGGTTTCCGCTTCGCCTGCCGGGGGAAATTTCAATACCGGCAATGTATCGGTTACGTTAGCAGCCGTATCACCCAGGCCACCGGTTACCATATATTATACAACCGACAACAGCATCCCGTCAGCTGTTAACGGTAATGTATATACGAACCCGGTTAACCTGACCGGGGGAGACCCGGACACCCTGAAGTTTATGGGCATAGATGCAGAAGGGCGGGCTTCCGCTGTATACAGTTCCATCTATACCTATTACCCCATACCCGATATAACGGTGTACTTTAAGCGCCCGGCAAACTGGGCGAATACCATAAAGATCCATTACTGGAATGCCTTACCGGCCGGTGTTTACAGCAGCACCACCTGGCCGGGCGTTGCCATGACACCCGAATGCGGCGACTGGTACAAATTCACTTTCAGCGGCATCACAAGTACCAGTATCGTTTTTAACGACGGTAACGGAAAGCAGACGGCAAACCTGCAGGCAACCCAAACCGCCTACTATGATAATGGATGGCTGGCTTCGGTTCCAGATTTGTATGCGCCGGTTGCCAATTTCACCGTTTCTCCCGGAACCAGCGGGCAGGCACCCTTTACCGTTACCTTTAACGGAAGCACGTCTACCGCCTGTGCCGGTATTACCAGTTATGCGTGGGATTTTGGAAATGGCCAGAACAATACCGGCCAGGCCCCGTCTACTACCTACAGCAGTGCAGGCACTTACCAGGCAACGCTTACCATAACAGACCAGCAGGGAGCAACCAGTACCAAAACACAGTCTATCTCTGTTACCAATGCGGCTGCGGGCTTTTGGGTATATTTCATAAAACCGGCAAGCTGGAGCAATAATGTACGCATCCATTACTGGAACAAGATGCCCGGATCGCTCAATACAACCTGGCCGGGCGTTGCCATGACAGCTCATTGCGGAAACATATATAAATACTTTTTCAGCAACTGCACAAATACCAATATCATTTTTAATGATGATGCCGGCAAACAAACGGTGGAACTGGCTGTTCACCGGGAGATCACATTTGATAACGGGAATACCATATTCGGGGCGCCGGCCAATAACGAATCGTTTTTTGTGAATTTTGAAATGACTCCCGCCACAGGTATAAATCCGCTCAGTGTTAATTTCACCGCATCCACGCTTATCAACTGCAACAACGACCCGCTCAGCTATGCCTGGAACTTCGGTGATGGTGCTAACAGTTCATCGCCAAACCCAACCCATATATATACAGTGCCGGGAAAGTACACGGTATCCCTGTCGGTAACCGGCAGCGGCCCGGTACCCAATGCAGGAATCATTAACAAAACCATTTATGTGGGACAGTCGGGCAACCCGGTGAAACTGCATTACAGGAAACTGTCCACCTGGGCAGCCAGCCCCTATTGCTATTTCTGGAACCCGCAACCGGCAACCGCCAATACGGCCTGGCCGGGGCAGCAGATGGCCAATGAAGGAAACGGCTGGTGGCTGTATGAAATACCCGCCGCACAATGCGCCAACATCATATTCAGCAATAACGGTAACCCGCAAACGCAGGATTTGCTGAATGTGTGCGGCGAAGCCTGGTATGATAACGGATGGATCAGCAACATAGCCCCCGGCACACCGTTACCGGCACATTTGTTATCATTCAGGGGTTCACAGGAAAAAGCATATCAAAACAAACTGCATTTCAGCACGGTAAACGAATTCAATGTAACCTGGTATGAATTGGAAAGGAGTACAGATGCGGCAACCTTTACCCCGGTTGCCAGGATACCCGCAAAAAACGGCCAGCAGAACGAATATTCCCATACCGATAACCTGACGGCTTTTGCAGAAAACTGGTATTACCGGTTACGGATAACCGACGCCGACGGAAGTTTCCGTTTCAGCAATATTATCAGGATAATACAGGATAATGCTTTATACATAAGCATTACGCCCAACCCGGTTACAGATGAAATACTGGTTAAGGTTCCGCCCGGCTTCATGAATAGCACAAACTTCCAATTGACAGATGCTGCCGGGAAAACAATCTTGCATAAAAGGATAACCCAGTCCGGGTTCACCGTTGCCCGGCAAAAAAGCTGGGCCGCAGGAACCTACCTGGCAAGCATCAAAGATAAAAACGGGCATCTGCTGCACAGGCAAAAACTGTTGTTTTGGTAACGTAGATGTTTAAACGAATATGCGGTGCGGGTAACCCGTTATTTGAACAATTCGTAAGCCAGGAAGCTTAATACATATGCCAGGCCCGTCATATACAATAACTGTATCACCGGCCATTTCCAGCTCCTTGTCTCCCTTTTTACGATGGCGAGTGTGCTCATGCACTGCATGGCGAAAACATAAAATATCATGAGGGAGATCCCCGTGGCCAGGGTATATACTTTGGTACCGTCCTGTCGTACAGCCGCTTTCATTTTTTGACGGAGTGTGTTATTGCTGTCCACATCATCGCCAACACTGTACAGGGTGGCCATGGTACCTACAAACACTTCCCTGGCGGCAAAAGAAGTGATTAGTGCAATGCCTATCTTCCAGTCGTAGCCCAGCGGCCTGATAGCCGGTTCTATCGCTTTGCCCAGGTGGCCGGCATAAGAAGCCTGCAGCTCTTCCATTTTCTTAAGCCTGCCGTATTCTGCGGCTTTACCGGGATCGCTTTGTATCATCGCTTCATATTTATCCGACACCTGTTTCATTTTCTCCGGCGGGCCATAACTGCTCAGCCCCCAAAGCAGCAGGCTGATGAGCATGATTACCTTGCCCGCATCAAACACAAATATCTTTGCTTTTTCCAGCATGGTGTACAGGATATTCCTTTTCCTTGGGCCGCGGTATACCGGCAGTTCCAGTATGAAAAAACTCCTTTCGGTTGATTTGATGAACCACTTCATCACCCAGGAAACTGTTAGCGCCATTACGGTACCCAGCAAATACAATCCCATCATCACCAGTCCCTGCAGGCTGAGGAAACCGAAGTAGAGTTTTGACGGTATTACCAGGGCAACCAGGATGGTATATACCGGCAGCCGGGCACTGCAGCTCATCAGTGGCGTTACCATGATGGTGAGCAGCCTTTCCTTCCGGTTCTCAATATTGCGGGCCGACATGATGGCCGGTACCGCACAGGCAAAGCCGCTGATCATCGGCATCACGCTTTTACCGTTGAGTCCGGCTTTTCGCATAAGCTTATCCGTTAGAAAACTGATCCGGGCCATATAGCCCGTATCTTCCAGCAATGTGATGAGGCCAAACAGGATCATGATCTGCGGCACAAACAGAAAAATGCCGCTAAGCCCCGCTACAATCCCGTTTATCACGAGGTCGCTGAACCAGTTTGCCGGCATCACGCCCGACAGCCATCCCGAAAGCCTGCTGAAACCCCATTCAATGGCATCCATCGGGTAACCGGCAATCCAGAAAACACTCTGGAACAGCAGGAACAGTACGGCAACCAGTATCACATAGCCCCAGGTGCGGTGGAGGAGAATGTTATCCAGCTTTTCGGTAAATAATGATTTTTTCAGCGGGTCGCTTTCCACAACAGATTGCTGCATGATATGCTTGATCTTTCCATACCGCCGCATGATCTCATCTGCCTGCGCCCTGGTTGGATTGAACCTGCTGGCTATTTCTGCATTCTCTATGGCGGCATGGGTTGCTGCATCCAGCGAAAAATGTTCGTGATTGATCAGGTAATGGATGGCGGTATAGTTACTTATTCCGGGAATTTTCTCTTTTACCAACTGTACCGCATCCGCATTATCGGGTGAAATGTCTATGAAATCCCTTGCCGGCAACTGGTTCATGTTTTCGGTGGCCAGCTGAACGGCTTTTTTTAATGAGGATATCCCTTTATTCTTACGCGGATTAATGGCCACTACGGGTACACCCAGTTCACGTTCCAGCCCGGGTATATCTACCTGTGTACCATTTTTCCGGGCCAGGTCCATCATCGTAAGCGCTATTACCACCGGTATTTTCAGGTCGATGATCTGGCTGCAGAACAACAGGTTCCTTTTCAGGTTGCTGGCATCTGCCACCAAAACCACCAGGTTGGGATAAACATGTTCGTCCTGGTTAAGCAATACTTTATACGACACCCATTCATCGGCCCGTTTCGGATACAGGCTGTAGGTGCCGGGGAGGTCAATGATATTGGCTGTGAGGCTGTCTGATATCCGGCAGGCACCGGTTTTCTTATCAACGGTTACTCCCGGGAAATTGCCCACTTTCTGGTTAAGGCCGGTAAGTACATTGAACAGGGATGTTTTACCGCTGTTGGGGTTTCCTACTAATGCTATGTTTATTTTTTTAACCACTTCAGCAGATCTTCCCGTATTGGGCCAGCAAAAATAAACCTATTGGGTTAGCTGCGGTTACGAATTAAGAAAGAAGCAACAAATTATTGTTGTTGAAACCGGATATTAAGGAAAGAGCTTTGTTAACTTTGCGGTGACACTTGAATATTATGAAATAACGTTTAGAGCAACTTAAACAGCTTTAAATATTATGAAAGTTGCATAATACATATAACATTTCTACGCTAAGAGTAGAATTACTGAAGCTGATGCTACCGAAGAACTAAAGCTGATTAAAGCTCCTTCCCGCAATCGGGCTGTA
>CALKVC010000075.1 GCA_937996595.1 uncultured Chitinophagaceae bacterium | reverse complement strand
ACAGGAGTTCAGCGATAGCGTTATTGATTACAGCGGGCTGGAAACCTTTCGCAGCAATGCCTGGCAACGGCAACTGCATTTGTTTGAAGTGCCCTTTTATTATATAGAATACGGCATTGCCCAGTTAGGCGCCATCGGTATGTGGATGCAATACAAGCAAGACAGGCAGCAGGCGCTTGATAATTATTGCAATGCATTGAGCATGGGCGGCACAAAAACACTGCCCGAATTGTATAAAATAGCCGGTCTTGATTTTGATTTCTCCCCCGAAAAAATTAAAGTGCTGATGAATTTTGTAGAAAAAGAAATGGCTTCTCCCATGTAGTAATTTCTGAAAAGTTAGATTCTCAAAAGCCGGTTCATCAAAGAAATACGACTAACCTCCATCATAAATCCTGTATCCCGTATCTTGTATCTTGTATTTGATATTTATCTGAGATGTGAGATCTGAGATTTGAGATTTTATTTGCACTCATCACATACACCTGTTACCACCATGGCAGACTGTGCAGGCCTGAAACCCTTTGGCAGCCTCACTTCCGGCACAGTAACATCATCCAGGCATATTGTTTTATGGCATTTGTTGCAGATGAAATGAACATGGTTATCGTGATGATGGCCAGCCTCGCAATTGTGTTTACATAATGCATACAGTACCGAATTATCGGTTGTGGGAATCTGGTGGATGATTCCCTTATCTACAAATGTTTGTAGTGTACGGTATACCGTTACCCTGTCAAAAGCAGCGTCTGTCTGGCGTTCAATATCAGCATGTGCCAATGCCCCTTCCGTATCCAGGAAGAGGTCCAGTATCTTTTTCCGGCCCTCTGTAATACTGAGGCCGTTTTTTCTTAATATTTCCAGGTTTGCATCCATAAATTAATAATTAACCGGGGCTGTTGCTGAAACCGTTCAGGAAGCGCTTTGAATCAACTTTTTCCCGCAACAGGTCTTTGATATCTGTTATCAGCTTTTGTATCTCATCATTCTTTAATCCGTCATAAATGGCTCTTACCCGGCCGTAACGGTCTACCAGCGCAAAAAACTGCGTATGGATAAACTGGTCTTCCACCCGCTGTGTGCTATCAGGTTTCCCATTATCAATCAGGTATCCCTGCCTTGCCATTTTGTATAAAGCAGCTTTATCACCGGTAACAAAATTCCAGTTAGTATTTACAGCAGGTACTACAGCTCCTACATCCTGGTTTACCAATTTATACGAACCGTCATCTTTTTTTACCAGGATGCCGGTAAGCATTTTCTGTTCATAGGCTTTCAGCAACGGTACACTGTCTGTCTCAGGCATACAGGTATGAGACAGGATAAGAAAATCATTTTCATCTTTATACACATCATACACCCGGCGCATGTTTGCATTCATCTTGGGACAGATGCCCTTGCAGGTGGTAAAAAAATATTCGGCAACATAAACCTTATTGGCTGTAGATTTTTGGGAAATTGCTTTGCCATCCTGGTTGATAAAACTAAACTCCGGAATAACAGGGTTGATGACTGCCAGTTTAGAATCTGAAAATTTGTGATCCCTGAAAATAGCCAGGTAAAATACCGTAAGCAATAGTGCAAAAAAACCGATGTAAACCCACAACATTTTCTTTTTCATACAATGAGAATATGCTGCAAAATTACAAAGTTTGAAAGCCTGGTGAACACTAAGGAAGTTTTACTTATAAAAACTTGCAACAATATTGCATTTTTATTACCTTTGCCGCTTCATGAATATAAAACTGAACTGGGACGGACTGGGAATTATTACATCCATTGCCTGCGCTATACATTGTACGTTGCTGCCCATGCTAATGTCATCTCTGCCCCTGTTTGGTATAAACATAATTCATAATCTTTTTTTTGAGTGGGCAATGATAGCCATCGCTTTTGTGGTTGGTGCGTATTCTTTGTTTCATGGCTTTGTAAAACACCACCGGTCGTATTTACCGGTAATCCTGTTCAGCATTGGCTTTTTATTTTTATTTACAAAGCAGTTTTTCCACAGCGCAGAAAACTACTTCCTCATACCTGCCGTTATACTGATAGTAACCGCCCATTACCTGAATTACAGGTATTGCCACCGGAGTAAATGCAGTTCGCCGCATCACCAGCATTAATGCTTTTTTTATTATTGTAATTACTTACCGGAAACAGGAAATGCATACCTTGTTTCCCAAAATAAACAATATGAAAAGAAAGTGCCTGGCGTTTTTCATTTCGATGCTTTTTGCCGCTGTGAGTGTTGCCCAATCAGCCGATGAAACCATTATCCGTAATGTTATGAATGACCAGTTAGATGCATGGAACAAGGCTGATATAAACCGCTTCATGCAAGCTTACTGGAAAAGCGATTCACTGATGTTTATTGGTAAAGAAGGCATTACCTATGGATGGGAGCAAACCAGGCAAAGCTATATCAAAGGCTATCCCGACACCGCTTCTATGGGCAAACTTAATTTTACCCTCCTGCACATAAAGCGTTTATCAGTATTATATTTTCATGTTGTTGGAAAATGGCAACTCACCAGGTCTGATGGTAACCTGAGTGGCCATTTTACACTGCTCTTCAAAAAAATAAATAATAATTGGGTGATTGTTTCAGACCATAGCAGTTAATGCAGTTTATCTTTCCATTTACGTACCAGGTACCTTACGAGGAAAAATAAACTAACGAGGAAGGCTATATAAAACAATATATTTTTCCAGCCGGGTGCTGTTTCAAAAAAGGCATAATTAAGGTAGATGCCAAAAAAAACACAAGCTATCATCCATAGCAATACCATGGATATGGTATTTAATATACGTACTAAAAATCCCCTTGTTTCGTCTTCCATTGCCATGGCTTGCAAATTAATTTAAAATTTGGCCTGGAATGCGTTTAAACGTTCTTTAATTTTACTATCTCAAATTTTTGATGATGGTTTTAAGTGGCCTTTATTTGATACCTTCTTACCCCCATTCCGCCTACCGGATCAATAATTTCTGAAACGCCGCACTGTCTCCATTAAACACATTAAAATCAACATATGAACCGATTCCGTTTACCCGGCCTTTTTCATTATGCTGCCAGAAATGCCATTCCCTGCTGATCCGTGGTTTATCCTTCACCAGGTAATGAGCGATCCATAGCGGGTACTGATCAAAGGCGCCATCCAGGAAATTCTCGTAGAAGTCGATATTGGTATAAATGATCGGTTTCACTTTGTATTTCTTTTCAACCATTACCAGCCAGTCAGAAACCCGTTGCTGCAAATCTGTAACGGATGTACCGTTTACCTGCTCAATATCCAGCACCGGTGGAAGATCGCCTTTTTGCAGTTGTACGTTTTCAATAAAATTGACTGCCTGTGCCCTGCCACTTTTGCCGGGATTAAAAAAATGATATGCACCTCTTATCAATCCGGATTTACGGGCCTGGTGCCAGTTACGCCTGAAATGCCCATCTATGCTGCTTAACCCCTCAGTTGCCTTTATAAAGGTAAAAGATAATTTCACGCCGCCTACCTGCATTTCCTGAACATCTTTCCAGGAAATATTTTCCTGGTACCTGCTTACGTCTATTCCGTGCACTGCGTAACCCGAAGGCAGGGAAATTCCGAACTCACGGTAATGTGTAAAGGAGGGCCTGTAATAATATTCACTGATATAATAAGTTGCAACAGACAGCAACATCAATATGGCCACCGTAAAGACCACAGTGCGGCTTACATTCTTTTTCCTTTTTGCCATGAACTTTTCCCATTTTCACAACAGTTTACATTATAATAAAACCGCCGTCATTTTCCGTACAAACATAACTTAAGTTAAATTTAGTTTTAGGGCTTGGTAAAATGATTTCTTGGCCATTTTGTTAATACAATCAGAAAATCATGAAACGTAGTGTATATATACTTATTCCATCCATTTACAATAGCGATTAGGCTTTTCTGCTAAAAATTACCATTAAAGGCAATAAATACCATCGCGATTCGTTTTCCAAAAACGCTTTATAATCAATATTATATAAGCCTTATTATTTCATCCGATAATAACCTGACCTTGAAAACACCCATCGTAAAAGCCCCGGCTTTAATCCTGGCTTTTTGCCTCATGGCAAAAGTTTCCACGGCATTTCCGGTAATTTCCTTTTCAGATACCACCAGGAGCAAAATGATTGCGCAACCCGATAATAAGCGGGATTCACTCATCGTAATTAAAGAATCCAATGTGGAATTCCCCGAAATCTTTTCGGGCAATGAGCAGCATACGATTGATTACATAGAAAAATTTTCCGTTAACAGGAAAGGATACCTGGAGCGTACTTATAACCGCAGTAAAAAAATATTTCCTAAAGTGGCAGCCATATTTAAGAAATATGATGTGCCAAAAGAATTCCAGGTGCTTATTGCACTCGAAAGCGGTTTCAATCCAAATGCCGTTTCATCAGCCGGAGCCGTTGGTTACTGGCAGATCATGGATGATGTGGCCAGGGAATATGGGTTAAAAATTGTTCCCGCCGGCAAGAAAGAAAAAAAGGTAGCCTCAAAAGCAGGTAAAACAGCAAAGCATGAAAAAAAGACCGGTAAGAAAAATACATTGGTTGATGAAAGAAAAGATTTTAAACGGTCTACCATAGCAGCAGCAAGGTATCTGCGTGACCGATGCAGGAACCTGAATAACGACTGGTTGCTGATTGCTGCCAGCTATAACTGGGGTGTTGGCAATGTATGGAACGCCATGGAGAAGACAGGAAAAAAGAACCCCGGTTTCTGGGATATCGTACATTATCTTCCATCTGAAACTAAGACCTATGTGATGAACTTCATCACCCTGAACGTTGTTTTCAACAACTATGAAAAATTTTTGAAAAACGAACTGCAGTTTAAGACCATAACGGCAAAAGTATCCCGGTCCGAAACCCCGGAAATAGATTGGCTTAGCATTTCCCTGTAACGGGTCTTACACAGGAAAACGGCTGAAGAAATAGCATTACTTTTGCACAATGCCGTCTGTAAACATCCCTGACAGTTTTAACCTGCTTAGCAAGCTTACCCCGGCCAGGGCCTGGAACGGCATAAAAGTACTGTCCGGTTTCTATATCAGCCGCCTGCTTCAAAAACCGGTACAATGGGGTTTACCCATCTCCATTTCTTTTGAACCAACCACGAGTTGCAACCTGCGCTGCCCCGAATGCCCCAGCGGCCTTCGCCAGTTTACCCGGCCTACCGGTATGCTGAAAAAGGATTTTTTTACAGAAACGATCGACGATATCCACCGGCACCTGCTCTACCTGATTTTTTATTTCCAGGGCGAGCCTTACCTAAACACAGATTTTCTTGACATGGTTACTTATGCTTCAAAGAAAGGCATCTATACCGCCACGTCTACCAATGCCCATTACCTAACGGATGAGGCTGCCCGAAAAACGGTTGAAAGCGGCCTCGACAGGCTTATCATCTCCATTGACGGCACCACACAGGATGTATACCAGCAATACCGTGTTGGCGGCAACCTGGAAAAAGTGATTGAAGGTGCAAAGAATATTGTAAAATGGAAAAAAGCGCTCAACAGCAAAACGCCCTATGTTTTTTTCCAGTTCCTGGTGGTAAAACCGAACGAACACCAGGTGGCAGACATTAAGAAGCTGGCAAAAGAAATTGGTATAGATGTACGCTTTAAAACCGCCCAGGTGTATGATTATGAAACAGATCCCAATAAACTGATTCCGGAAAACGATGCTTTCAGCCGGTACAGGAAAAATGCAAACGGAACTTATACTGCAAAGAATAAACTGGCAAACCGCTGCTGGAAATTATGGCATGCCAATGTAATTACCTGGGACGGGCTGGTTGTTCCCTGCTGCTTTGATAAGGATGCGATGCATCAGCTGGGAAACCTGAAAAACGATTCCTTCAAGAATATCTGGCAAAATGAAAACTATAAACAATTCAGGAGCGAATTGATGAAAAGCCGGAAGAATATCGACATTTGTTCCAATTGCAGTGAAGGTGTATCCGTTTGGAAATAACCAATACAAACCCATATCAATGAATTTTACCTTTAATGACAGGCTACGCCAATTGCTGTTACTGGCTTTGATAATGTTCCTGGGAGTGGTTCTGCTCCATGAGTTACGAATGTTTATTCCGGGCCTGCTGGGCGGTGTAACACTTTATATATTAAGCCGTGCCTGGTATTTCAGGCTTATCTATGCAAAAAAATGGAAGAAAAGCCTTACTGCTTTATTATTCATACTTTTTTATATGGTTATTGTGGCTATCCCTGTTTTTGTGGCCATCAAAATGGTATCTCCCAAAGTAAACGGCCTTTTGGCAAACCAGGAAAAAATAAAAACCGGTATAAAAACCGTTTCCTTAAAGATTACAGACATTACCGGGATGGAAGTACTGTCTGATGATACGGTACATAAACTCACAGATAACATTTCCTCCTTTATTCCCGGTATACTCAACAGTACCATGAACCTGCTCACTAACCTCATCATGATGTTCTTCCTGCTATATTATTTACTGGTTAGCGGAAAAGAAATAGAAAGATATTTGAACAAGATCATTCCGCTTGAAAAGGAAAGCGTAGACAAACTGGCTGCAGAAACGAAAATGATGATCAGGTCAAATGCGCTGGGAATTCCCATCATCTGTATTGTACAGGGCATATTTGCTGCCCTGGGGTACTGGATATTCGGCTTGGAAGACTGGGGGTTATGGGGCTTCATCACCGGCGTTTTTGCCTTTTTCCCGATAGTAGGAACCATGATTGTGTGGGTTCCGCTGGTTATTTACCTGATGGCTATCGGGCAAACAAACCCGGCAATCTGGCTGGCTGTGTACAGCGTTTTGGTAACCGGAAACGTAGATTATATCACCAGGCTTGGCCTGTTAAAAAAAATGGGAAATGTACACCCCATGATAACTGTCCTGGGGGTGATTGTAGGATTGAGCCTTTTCGGTTTCATGGGCCTTGTTTTCGGGCCGTTGCTGGTAAGTTATTTCATCATCCTGATCAAGATATATATGAATGAATTTACGGCAAATGATAACTAAACATTTCCTGTTAAATTTTTCTTATTGCATAACAGATTATCTTCGGCTTCATTGTTTCACCATTAATTTTACAGGAAAGATGTAAAACCGGTACACGGATTGGTAAAAATCATGAGGTATCAAATCCCTTCTCCGGCATACATTGCTTATCATTGCAAAACCTTACAGGCAACCATGAGTATTGAAAAGGACATTTCACAACCGAAATTCAGGAATGAATACCAGAAAGGGGTAATTAACCTTATTTACACCTATAACTGGTTGAATGAAAAAATGAAAGCCCTTTTTGATAAGGAAAAAATTACGGCGCAGCAATTTAATATCCTGAGGATTTTACGGGGAGCCGGCAAACCGATTTCCACCCTGCAGATCAGGCAACGGATGCTTGACAAGATGAGCGATACAAGCAGGATTGTTGACAGGCTTATCATAAAAGGGCTGGTAAAAAAAACCGTATGCCCGGATGATAAGCGGCTGGTAGATGTTTCCATCACTGAAAAGGGTTCTAAACTGCTTGAAAAAATGGACAGGTATGAACCCGACATGGACGCTGTGTTTGGAAACCTTACTGCCGCAGAAGCCAAAACCCTGAATACCTTACTGGATAAAATCAGAAACCCGCATGCCTAAGCTTACCATCACTGCCATCCTGTTATCCTTGTGTCTGTTAAATAGCGTATATGCCCAAACGGAAGCAGTAAAACCTGAATTCCGTGGAGTATGGATAGCAACCATCAGCAATATAGACTACCCCGAAAAACCGACCATCAGCAGCGATGAGCAGAAAGCCCAGTTCATCAGGTTACTTGATATGCATAAGCAGAACGGTATGAACGCCATCGTTATGCAGATACGCCCGGCAACTGATGCATTTTATCCTTCGCCATTCGAACCCTGGAGCCAATGGTTGACGGGGGTACAGGGCCAGCCACCTGTTCCCTTATACGACCCGCTGCAGTTCATGATTGATGAAACGCATAAACGGGGCATGGAATTTCACGCCTGGATGAACCCGTACAGGGCTATTTTCAATATTTACAACAGTTCTATTACGGAAACGCATATAACCAGAACTAAACCGGAATGGTTCCTGAATTACGGCGATAAGAAATATTTTGACCCCGGCAACAAGGAAGCACAGCTTTACGTAAACCGTGTTGTAAAGGATGTTGTATCACGTTATGCCGTAGACGCCATTCATTTTGATGATTATTTTTATCCATACAGGATTGCAGGCAGGGAATTCCCCGACCAAGAAACATACAGGAAATATGGGAACGGGATGGCAAAGGATGCCTGGCGCAGGAGCAACGTAGATTCTATCATAGCCATGCTGTACAAAACGATCAAGGAGGTAAACAGCAAATGCCAGTTTGGGATCAGCCCGTTTGGTGTTTGGAGAAACGGCGACCGTGACCCTGTAAACGGCAGTAAAACAATTGGCGCCCAAAGCAATTACGATGACCTGTATGCTGATATCCTTTTATGGCTGAAAAAAGGCTGGATAGATTACGTGGCCCCCCAGCTATACTGGGAAATAGGACATAAGAATGTAGATTATGAAGTGCTGGTTGACTGGTGGAGTAAAAATTGTCATGGAAAAAACTGCTATATAGGATTAGGCATTTACCGTACCGGAAGCAATCACAGCGCCTGGAGAGATAAGACACAAATTCCACGGCAGATTGAAAAGCTGCGTGCCACACCCAATATCCAGGGTATGATTTTTTACAGCAGCAAAACATTTGAGAAAAATCCTTACGGAATAGCCGATATCATCCGGGAGCAATATTTCAATATACCGGCGCCCACCCCCAAAATAAATTAGTAAACAGTTACCTTTTGCCGTTAACATCCGGGCTCATCTAAAAAGAAAATGAATAAACGGATTATCTCATTTGCCCGATGCAGGCTAACATTGCATTTCATTACAAAAAAACGATTGGAAAGTTGTTAAACGGCAATCAAAAAAGCCCTTCTCCGCAATAATCGTGCAAAAAAGCAAAATTTCGAAGATTTAACTAAAAATACAGGTTTTAGAATTGTAATTTTACACCATTAACCGGCTTCCTCATGTTGAAAACCCTTGTTGGATATAAGCATGGAAGCCAGTTACATGAAACATGGCATTACAACAGAGTTTACAACAAAGGCTTTTGCAAAAACTGTCGCCGCAGCAGATTCAGTTAATGAAACTGCTGCAGGTTCCTACTGCCATCCTGGATGAACGGATAAAGGAAGAAATTGAAGATAACCCGGCGCTGGAACAGGTGGAAGAAGGCCATGATGACGAATTTGACCTCAAGGATGAATTTGAAGATACAAAGGAGGATGAATTTGAACCCGATGGCAGTGAAGATGAGTATGATAATATTGACATCAGTGAATATGTTACCGACGGAGATGATGAGGTGGGCGATTATAAGCTGAGGGACGATAATTACCCGGAAAAAGACGATGACAGGGTAATACCGCATAAGGTTGAATCAAGTTTCATGGAACTGATGCAGCAACAGGTGGGCATGCTCAATTTGAACGAAAAGCAACATAAGATTGCTATTCACCTGGTTGGAAGCCTTGATGATGACGGCTACCTGCGGCGGGATATCCCCTCAATCATTGACGATATGGCTTTCCGCCAGAACATTGAGACGGATGAAAAGGAAATATCTAAACTCATCATGCTGATACAGCATTTTGATCCGCCTGGTGTAGGCGCCAGGAACCTGCAGGAATGCCTGCTGCTGCAACTGAAAAGGAAACAGGGGAAGGATAAAGTGATTGCAAATGCCATCAGGGTGATTGATGAGTATTTTGATGAGTTCATCAAGAAACATTACGAAAAAATTGAACGCGGACTCAACCTTACAGACGAAGAACTGAGGGAGATCATTGCGCAAATAATTAAACTGAACCCCAAGCCCGGAGGCATTTCCAGTGAACAGCATAACGGGGAAAATTATGTGATACCCGACTTTTTCATTAACAACAATAACGGGAAGCTGGAACTTACACTTAACAGCAAAAACGCACCCGACCTGCGCATCAGTGAAGGTTACCGAGATATGCTTAAAGATTATGAAAGGGGAAGCAAGAAAGACAAGCGCCAGAAAGAAGCGGTGATTTTCATCAAGCAAAAGATTGATTCGGCAAAATGGTTCATTGATGCCATCAAGCAACGGCAAAACACCCTGCTGAATACCATGGAGGCCATCATGAACTACCAATACGATTTCTTTCTTACTGGTGATGATACCGAATTGAGGCCGATGATCCTGAAAGATATTGCGGAGAAGACCAACCTGGACATATCAACCGTAAGCCGGGTGGCAAACAGTAAGTTTGTGCAAACTGAATTCGGAACCTATCGCCTGAAATTCTTTTTCAGCGAAAGCCTTAATACCGACAGCGGCGAAGAAGTAAGCACCAGGGAAGTGAAGAAGATACTGATGGATATCATAGAGAACGAAAGCAAGAAACATCCGTACAGCGACGAAAAACTAACTGATATGCTGCAGGAAAAAGGCTACAATATAGCCAGGCGAACAGTTGCCAAATACAGGGAACAACTGAACATACCCGTTGCCAGGCTAAGGAAAACTCTATAAACCGGCCTATATAAAAAATACTATCATGGAAACAACTGCCATTAACAGCCGGAACAACCTGTCAGATACAGACAATCATACTGCGGTTTCACCAGGGGGCCGGTTATTCACCGGATTTTTCAGCTACCTGTTTCATCCTGTTTTTATTCCGCTATATGTATCCCTATTCCTGGTTTATATACACCCTACGGCTTTTACAGGGTTTTCTGATGCCGCAAAAAAACAAACCATCCTGATCATAATCCTGAACCTGGTGTTTTTTCCGCTCATCAGTGTACTGTTATTGAAAGCGGTAGGATTCATTGATTCCGTTTTTTTACGTACCCGGAAAGACAGGATCATTCCATATATAGCTGCGGGTATCTTTTATTTCTGGACCTATACTGTTTTCCGGCAGCAACCACAATATCCTTTATTGCTTACATCATTTGTACTTGGCATCTTTATAGCTTCATCTGCTGCACTTATAGCAAATATATATTTCAAGATAAGCATGCATGCCATCGCCATGGGAGGCTGGCTTGGTTTTTTCTTAATCATTTCGCATACACAAAGCATGCTGATGACATGGCCCGTAGCCGCTGTGCTATTGCTGGCCGGCCTGGTATGTTCAGCCAG
>CALKVC010000074.1 GCA_937996595.1 uncultured Chitinophagaceae bacterium | reverse complement strand
AAGCGTTACCGTTGGTTTCACGCTAAGGTTTTTGGCAAGCTTTTCTGAAACAAGCACAATGTAACCGGCGCCTTCACCCAGGTTTAGCCCGCGCCTGTTTTCATCGAATGGCTGGCAAAACTGTTCATCCAGTATCATAAGCGTATTGAAGCCGTTCAACGTGAAACGGGTAAGTGAATCTGTTCCTCCCGCCACTACAATATCCAGCAAACCGCTTTTGATGAGCCTTGCCCCGTAAAAGATGGCATTGGCAGATGAGGAGCAGGCTGTGGAAACAGTACTTATATGATCTTTAATACCCAGGGCATCTGCTACCAGTTCAGTCACACTGCCGCATTCATGGTGTACCACATCGCGGAGCCTTCCCTTATTATTGTTTTCCAGGAATTGGGCGAAGAATTTTTCCGACTTGTCCATACCACCCACAGAATTGGCTGAAATGAACCCGGTACGGTAACGGCTTATATCATCAATACCGGAAGTGCTGATTGCCTCACGTGCTGCAATGGCACCCAGCAATGCCGTGCGGCTTTTATTTTCGGGCAAACCTGCCAGTAATGATAATTCCCCGTTTGATGCCTTTACTTCGGCAACAGGTAGTTTATTGCGGTAAACAGAATCCAGGTAACCCATATACCCGATACCTGCACGGCAATGCTGCAGTGCATCCAGGTTTTCGGATACATTTTTTCCGATTGCAGAAATAACACCTGCTCCCGCCACATAAACAGCCCGGTTCATCATTTATGTATTGCCTGGTTTGTTTGCAGTAATATATTCGGCCATGGTACGCACCGTACGGAACACTTTAGGGCCCTCATCTGAACTGGCGAGCTTTATCTTATATTGCTGCTGCATCAGTACAATCAGTTCCAGCGCATCTATGGAATCAAGGCCCAGCCCTTCATTAAAAAGCGGCTCATCGTTACCGATATCTTCCGGCCGTATATCCTGTAAATTCAGTTGTGCAACGATCTGCGACTTGAGATCATTCATTAATTTATCCATTTTCTAACTCGTATATTTTATTTATACTTTCAACAGTAAATGCTGTACCCGGCTCTTTTTCCACCAGAAATAAAGCGGCCTTGTAATCATCACCCAGCACATCTACCCATCCGCAAATACAACACTGCAATATATCATTATTAATCATGTTACTCACATATTGATGTATGAACGGGGCATCAAACTTTTCCGAAACAAAGAAAGCGTTCTCCCCTTTCAGGCAGTGCCGGATGCATATTTCACCTGTAACTATGTTTGGCAGGGTATATACAAACAGGGCCGGACTTGGAATATCCTTCACCGTATCGTAATATTTCCGGTCGGTATCAAGGCTTGCATTGGCATTACTCAACACAACGCCCGTGCCTGATGCCGGGTATTTTTCGGCCAGGTTAAAATGCTGCAGCATGATTTCAGTTGCCAGCCAACCCAGTTTAGACAGGTTATCCATTTTATAAAACTTTGGGTACCTGAACCCGAAATGGCTGTATACCGACTGCAACAGGTTATTTAAATTACCCGGTTCACCCGAAAATGTTCTTATGCCGTCTTTGTACACCGACCCGTTTACAATGAGGCAGCTTGCCGTTATGGATATGTCAGTTTCATCATTCATGATCGCCTATACACTAAACTCTTTTTCAATTTCTATCATTCTTGCCAGTTTCTTCAATGCCGTAGCATGATTTTTTACATATGGATTTTCCTGGTCCCATACATATCCTGCCAGCACAGAACAGATCATGTTCTTAATGTCCTGTTTTGGTTTGTCGGCAAAAAAGATGGTGTCCAGTGTTCCATCATACCAGGCCAGCACATATGATCGGAAAGTATCCACACCCTGCATCATCGGTTTTGTGTATTCCTCTTCCCAGTCAACATCTTCACCTTTCAGTTTCTTAATAACCAGGTGTGCAGCCAGCTGGCTGGATACGGTAGCCAGTGTAACGCCGGATGAAAACACCGGGTCAAGGAATTCTGTTACATTTCCAGTAAGCACAAACCCATCGCCATAAAATTTTTCCGTAGTGGTTGACCATGACTGCAATACCCTGGGTTCAAATACCATTTCGGCATCTTTAAACCTTTCAGCAATATAAGGTTGAGTAGCTATCAGTGCACGCAACTGTTCTTCTGCTGTTCCTTTATAATCATCAAAAAATTCGGGGGAAGCCACAAACCCCAGGGAAGTTTTTCCGTTTGAAAAAGGAATCACCCATATCCAAACGGCTTTCTGGTGTACGATGATGGTGATCCTGTTTGGTTCATCATCCATAGATCGCTTCGTATCTATGGCATGAGTGAACAACGCTTTCCTCGGCACCAGGTCGGAGGGCCTGTCTAAATCAAATAGCCTTGGAATTACCCTGCCGTAACCACTTCCATCTACAATGAACCTTGCCTTAATTTGCGATTGGTTTCCGGAAGCATCTTCAACGGTTGTTACAGAATCAGAACCATTGAAGACAATACCTGTTACCGTTGTTTCATAATTTACCGGTACACCCATATCTGCCACTGTTTCAGCCAGGGTAAGATCAAACTCTTCCCTTGGAACCTGCCAGGTCCAGCTCCACCCTTTGGTAAACTGGTCGGCAAAAAAATAATCGCAAATCTTTCCATTCTTTACAAACTTTGCTCCGAATTTTTCCTGGAATCCATTTTCTTTAACCGCTTCCAGGAACCCTGCTTCATCCAGTGCCTCCATACAGCGGGGTAATAAGCTTTCGCCTATCACAAACCGCGGAAATTTTAATTTTTCTACAATTTTCACCCTGTAACCTGCCTTGTTGATGATAGATGCGGCAACCGTACCGGCGGGCCCGGCCCCGATTACCAAAACATCTACGGATTCCTGTTTCATTTTATTTGTTGTTGATGAATAATCACTTCATTTTTTTACATTTTAATAATGACTGGCTCAGGCCAATATTATTTGTTTCTTCCACAATTTCAAAACCCGCATTTTTTATGCAGTCAAAGAAAACAGCAGCGCTGTACATCTGGCTGTTACCATTGGCCACGGCAGTGAAATATAATGATGTCTGCTGCAGGCAGAATGCGGCAACCTCCAGTTTCTGTTTGTCCCACAATGGCTCCATGATAAATACATACCCGTTATCGTCCAATGCCCGGTAACACCTCTTGAGTATAGACACTATCTGTTCTTCAGAGAAGCAGTCTAAAAACTGGCTCATCCATATGGCATCATATCCACGCGGCAATTCCACTGTTTCGTCCAGTACATTTGCAGCCATGAATGAAACCTGGTTTTGCAAACCATTAGCTTCCACTTCCCGTTTGGCAAACGCAAGCTGGCCGGGCAGGTCAACAATGGTAACATGAATATCCGGGGAAAATTTTGCTGAAGCGATGGCCCATTTACCGGTATTGCCACCAATGTCCATGATCTTTCTGATGCCCTTTGTATATACAAGGGGAAGTACATGTGGAAATGCATCATCTGAAAAGTAATGGTCGAAATTGAACCAGCTTTTCTGTATGTGTTCGGGCAATTGTGACAACCCTTCATATACCGTACTCCAGTTACCCAGTTGTTTTAGACCAACCGGCTTACCTGTCTGTATGCTTTCATCCAGGTAGAAAAGGCCTTTGTAATTAACATCCTGCACAAAATCCATATTCACCCTTGTCATCCTGTCGTGCAAAATGAAATGGCCTGTTTTACCCAGCGTATACTTGTTCTCGTTATACAGCACCAGGCCCATACCCAGGCCGGATTCCAGGAGCACACGCACACCATATTCAGGCAGATTCACTTTTGCTGCTATTTCTTTCAAAGAAATACCAGCCTTCCCGCTGTTTTCCACAGCCTCTAAAATACCGGAATCACGCATGATACGTGCAGCCTGGAAAATAACGGGGCCGAAAGCGATCCATTGCGCCCTTTCAATCGCTTCGAAAGCTGTAACCGTATCTTTTGCAAATAACTCCATAATTTGTTATTAGTTTTTACTTATGATAATTGCTGCATTGCATCCGCCGAAACCTGAAGCGGTTTTCAGGCAGTGTTGCGATACAAATTCCTTTAATTGGCTGCATATGTTTACAGGCTCGCTTACACCTGGCTTTGAAAACCCTTTAGTCGGAATAATCAAACCGTTCCTTAACGAATGAATGCTGATAACCGATTCTATCAGCCCGGCAGCGCCTAACGTATGTCCGTAGTATCCTTTCAGGCTGTTTACCGGCACAGATTGCAAACCCGCCATGGCAAAAGCTTTGGCTTCCATTTCATCGTTGTATAAAGTGGCCGTTCCATGTGCTGAAATGAACCCGATATCAGCAGCAGCAACATCAGCATCAGCCATGGCTTTGCTGATAGCCTGGCAAAGCTCCTCTCCTGTTCTGGAAGGGCCTGAAATATGGTTGGCGTCGTTGCTTACTGAACCGCCGGTAAGTTTAATCCCGTTAGCATATTCCGGGTTAGCTGATAATACCACCGTGCCGGCCGCCTCGCCCAGGTTAATCCCGTTTCGGGATTCATCAAATGGCTTGCAAGGTTCGTCGCTAACGGCCTGGAAAGACTGGAACCCCGACAGGATGAATTTTGAAACCACATCCGCACCGGCCACCACAGCATGATCATATATGCCAGACTGTATCAGCCGCATTCCGGTAATCATACCAAGCAGGCCCGAGATACAGGCATTTGACAGTACGATCGGTTCATTTGTAAACTTACAGTAACGGGCAACTGATTTAGCTGAATGATGCAATGAAATCCTTTCTGCCGAATACATGGCCGGTTCTTCCAGCAGGCTGATATTCCCCTTGGTAGATGAAATGATCAGCACCGTTCTGGCGTCTGCCGGGCTTACACTGCATTGCTGCAACGCCGTGGTAACAGAATCGATGAGGAGCTGTTCAAATTTCGTATGTCCGTTTACGTTATTTTCATCGCCCGGATAATTCTCAAACAGGGATCCATAGAACGGGAGGCCGGACAGGGAACTGCCATCATGCCGCCTGATACCTGAAACCCCTGCAGACAGTTTGGAAAAATTATCTGCAGCAGTATTGCCCAGTGGCGAAATGATATTATCAGCAATAATAAAAACGTCTCTCATCATTCATAGATTAAGCCAGTCCGTGCTTTTTCTTCCATGCATCAAAAAAAGGCGGATTAGACAGTTGCAGCACAGATTCGTCCTTATCAAGAAAGACCTGTACAGACGAACCCGTAGCAACCAGTTTGCCGGTTTCGGCATTGAATAACCTGTAAGTGAATTTCATCTTGGCCGCATCGGTTGGTATGTATTTAGTTTCCACGATCAGCTTGTCGCCATACCGCAACGAAAGTTTGTAATCGCATTGCACCTGCACAACCGGAATCACAAAACCTTGTTTATACACATCGAGGTAGCTGAGACCGTGCATGTTGCCAAACGCTTCCCGCCCGTCTTCAAAATACCTGATATAGTGGCCATGCCATACGATACCCAGCGGGTCAGCTTCGTTAAACCGCACCTGTACTTCCGTATTGCATGTAAGTTCATTCTTCATATTCATTCCGGATCAGCTTCCGTATTTAGATTTCCACTCTTTGTATTTTTTCTTGTCTATTTCATCCAGTGTGGCCTTGATGGCGGAAGCCCAGACATTCCTGAACCCGAAGCCCCTTGCTTTCACTTCAAACCGTTCAGCCAGCAGCACTTTCTTTGAATCCATATCCAGCAGTACGGTCCATACTGCAGCCAGGTCATCGCCTTTATCAATGTTCTTCATGGCTTCAAATACGAACAGGATGCCAATCCCTTTTTTTCCGCTGAGGTTTAACCCTTTTGCAGCTGCAGCCATATCGGATTCCTTCAGGCGGTTAAAATCGTCAGTGTTTGACGACACGATTTCTTCCGCATTAATCTTCTCATTACGTGCATGCACTGCCGTTAGGTCGTTGGAAATATTTGACTTGTGAAATGGCTCGTTAAAATCAAATTTCTTCGGTTCATTCACTACCACATCATTGATGCTGCGATATATCCTGTTCTTGATATCGGTTGGGTTTGCCGATACGGCATTGATGAGCCTGGCCTTTGTAAAATCAATACCGAGGTAGGTTACCTGTGTTTCACTGCTGCTGAAAAATTCTTTCAGTGTTTGTGAAAAAGATTTCTGTGTGATGCCGCATAAAAACAGCAGGGCGATAAGCCAGCCGGATTTGATTGAATGCTTCATAATAGAATTTTTATTGATTGATAATAAAGATTTTCATTTCACATTGGGCCAGCATGGTACCATAGCAGGTAATTTTACCCGAAATGACAGACACATCAAAAACCTGGTTTACGATGGTAACTTCAGTTTCAATTTCTGTACCCACAGCAGGGAATCCATCAACCTGCAGGTTCCTGATGGCGCCGATAAAACCGATTTTCACCGGTTGATTTTCTGAAAGGGCAATATAACCGGCACGGGCAGCCGCTGTTTGAGCGATATTCTCTACCAGGCCGGGCTCTTTCAGTTTTCCGTCTTCAACAAAAATATTGTCCTGCTGTATCCTGAAAGACGATTTTGTTACGGTTTCACCGGATGAAATAATCCTGTCTACCATAACAAATGGCGGCCTTTGCGGAATATATGAATGTATGCCTGCTGCTGTTTCGTTCATAATCTACTGATGCCAGAAATCATAATGGTTAAACCACTGATCCGGGTATTGTTTCACTTTCGCTTCCATCTCCCCGGAATAATCCAGCAACATCTGTTGCATCAACGTACCTTTTTCCAGGTGGCTGTAATCTATGATTTTACTGGCAAAAAAATGATAATGCAAATTACTTTCTTTTAAGGCGAAAACATAAGAAACCGGAACTTTAAATGTGGATGCCAGGATAAACGGCCCCATGGGAAACTTAGCTTCTTTTCCCAGGAAATCCACTTTCATTGTCTTATTGCCTTCCAGGTACCTGTCGGCATGCATGCATACCAGCTCATTCCTGCTGAAAGCTTCGCTCAGTTGATAAATATGGGAAAGGTCTTCTTTTATAACGATGATGTTAACCGGGAGCGATCCGGTTATGCCTGCCAGGTATTGCTTTATCTGTTCATCTTCACCATCAAAAATGAGGATATTGATACGGCTGTTAAGGCTTTTCATGAGGTGTGCGGCAATATCCCAGTTACCGATATGTGCACTCAGTAAAATGCCCCCCTTTTTAAGGGATGCGATATGATGCAGGTTTTCCTCGCCATCCAGGTGAAAACTGAACCGGTTTTTTATGCCAGACATAACCACTATCTTATCGATTATGCTCTGCCCCATCATGTAATAATTTCGGTAAATACTGCGCAGGGAAGCCAGCCGGCTGAACCCAAGCCGATTGCGGTAAAATGTGTATAAAACCTTAGAAGAGGAATATGAAAATAAAAAAAAGTAAAGGACTACGAATCTCAGTACAAAATATCCCGGCAAAACGCCGAAATTCTTTAATATCCATATGAAGATACGGTAACCTGATTTTGTGCCTTTAGATTTTCCTTTCCATAAAGACATCAGGCCGGCTCTTTAGCATTTACCCTTGATATCACGTAATCGCAGAAATCCTGGAAAGTGGCAATATCGGTAAAGTCTTCCGGTTTCACTTTAAATGCGAAGTTGCTTTCTATAACCACAACCAGGTCAATATAATCCAGGCTGTCTAAGCCAAGTGTTTCCTTTAAGTTTGCTTCAGGTACAATTTTTTCCGGCTCCACTTCAAATTCTTCCACCAGGAAGTGATTGATTTTCTCAATAATCTCTTTATTTTCCATATGCAGCTTAGTTAAAGCATTTTTCTAATTATAAGCGATGAGTTAGTTCCTCCAAATCCAAAGGAGTTGGACAAAAATACAACTATATCCTTTTCTATGGTATTTTTTACAATATTCAATTTGGCTGAATCTTCATCCGGATTATCGAAATTGATATTGGGTGCCAGGAAGCCTTTCTGCATCATCAGCATGGAATAGATTATTTCGCTGGCTCCGGCCATCCAGCATTCATGGCCAGTCATAGATTTGGTAGAACTCACATAGGGTTTATAGTCTCCAAAAACTTCATGGATAGCCCTTGCTTCACTGGAATCACCGGCAGGTGTAGAAGTGGCGTGGGCATTGATATAGTCGATAGCTGCCGCCTGTAAACCGGCATCCTTCAGGGCCATGTGAAGGGAGCGCATGGGGCCATCAACGGTAGGATTTGATATATGTCCGCCATTGGATGAAAACCCATAACCAACCACTTCAGCCAAAATAGGAGCGCCCCGCTTTTGTGCCGATTCAAGGCTTTCCAGTATTACGGTTGCAGCGCCACCGCTGGGTATCAGGCCGTCCCGGTCGCGGTCAAACGGACGGGAAGCCTTTGTTGGCTCAGATTCCCTGATAGAAAAAGCCGACAAAGCGTCAAACGTGCCCATTGATAAATGATTGATTTCCTGGGCGCCTCCGCAAACCATACAATCCTGCAACCCCGTTTTAATAAAATGGTAACCCAGGCCTATGGAGTGCGAACCGCTGGCACAGGCTGCACTGATAGTGAAATTAACGCCCCTGAGCTTGAATATGGTGGCCAGGTTCATGGTTACGGTAGAATTCATGGTTTGAAAAACCGCACCGGAACCTACGAGCATGGTATCCTTCTTTTCACGGATGATATCATTGGCTTCTATTACCGCTTTACCGGAACTGTCGTTACCATAAAATATCCCTATTTCATGCGCATTGATAAAATCCTGGTCAATGCCTGCTTGCTTCAACGCTTCCAGGGTAGCCACGTAGGCATATTCTCCCTGTTCGGGCAACATGATACGGGCCCTGCGGTCAAGAATGCCTTTGAGGTCGGGCCTTTCAACAAAACCGGTCAATCCCGAACGGTATCCGTAATCTTTCCGTACCTGGTCGAAAATGATGCCCGATTTCCCCTTGTACAAGGAATCAGCCACTTCATCCAGGTTCTTCCCGATGGTGGAGTAAATACCCATACCCGTTATAACAACTCTGTTCATATTAATATTACACCGGATTTTAAGAGTGCAATTTTATAAATTTTAAGAACTTTATTTTTGCCAAAAAGCTGGTAGATTTTAATTGATCATTTTTAGCCATTGGCATTACCTATCAGCCTAACTATACAATCCTCCGTTCACCGAAATAACTTCACCTGTTATATATGCTGCATCCGCCGATGCCAGGAATGCAACGGTATGCGCCACTTCTTCGGGTAACCCAAACCGTTTTAATGGTATCATCGCTTTCAGTTCCGCTTCATTCAACCCTTCCGTCATATCCGTCTTGATAAACCCGGGAGCCACCGCATTAACGGTTATCCCTTTGCGGCCTATTTCCTGGGCCAGTGCCTTGGTAGCGCCGATAACAGCAGCTTTGGCAGCCGAATAATTGGTTTGGCCGGGCAATCCTTTTAAACCGGAAAGCGAAACGATATTGATGATGCGGCCATATTTTTTCATCAGCATGGAGTTAACCACGAT
The DNA here is from genome assembly GCA_937996595.1 of uncultured Chitinophagaceae bacterium. Taxonomy (GTDB): domain Bacteria; phylum Bacteroidota; class Bacteroidia; order Chitinophagales; family Chitinophagaceae; genus Ferruginibacter. The sequence goes on along the minus strand of CALKVC010000074.1, from coordinate 5,338 downwards.
CCTGGTAACATAAAAAAATCCGTTCAGGCTGGTATCAATCACATTGCTCCATTGTTCGTCTTTCATCCACATCATTAATGCATCTTCCCGTATGCCGGCATTGTTTACCAGCACTTCAATGATCTTATCCGGATTGGCTTCCATCCAGCCCGTTAAAACAGGAATCACTTCCTCTTTCTTTGCAACATCAAACTGTATGATCTCCCCGTCAACGCCTTTTTCACGTACCATGGCCAGGGTGTTGCGGGCTTCCGCTTCATTTGATTTGTAATTGATCAGAATATTATAGCCCATACCTGCCAGCCTGGTACAAACAGCCCTTCCAATGCCTCTTGAACCTCCTGTAACTAATGCAAATTTCATATTTACCTATTTATTTCAACGGGTGGAATAATAAAAGTTTATCCCGGTTGGCCAACCAATTGCTGTTATGTTTTTTAAGAACTGGAAGGGCGGACAATCAGGTTAACAAGGATGCCGGTATTTCGCCCAATTTGAAAGAAATGACCGGATCAGATTTTTCAAAATAGGTTTTTATCTTTTCCAGGTCTTTATACTTGGGTTTATCTTCAATAAACTTAGGAAAAATTTTCCTTATCTGGTTATACACATTTACTGTTTCAGTTGATAACCTGGGCACACAGTCAAGGTAATCGATAGCCTGCAAAACGGTCATCATCTGTATACTCAGCACTTCAAATGAATTCTCGATCACTTTCTTGGCAATAAGCGCTGCATTGCAGCCCATGCTTACTATATCCTGGTTGTCGTTATTATTGGGAATGCTGTGAACATACATCGGGAAAGAGAGTGTTTGGTTCTCTGCCACGGTTGAAGTGGCCGTGAACTGCATCCCCTGCATGCCGAAATTGAAACCCAGCACGCCCAGGTTTACAAACGGCGGGAATTTCTGGTTCAGTTTTTCATTCAGCAGGTAATTGAGCTGCCTTTCAGAAAGCATGGATAATTTGGTAACGGCAATCTTTAGTTTATCCATTTCAAGCGATACATAATCACCGTGAAAATTGCCTCCATGGAAAATATTATGGTTTTCGTGGTCTATCACCGGGTTATCATTCACCGAATTCAATTCATCCACCACCACTTTCTCTGCCTGGCAGATGCTGTCGTATATGGGCCCCAGCACCTGGGTTACGCAACGCAGCGAATAATATTCCTGCACTTTGTCTTCAAACACTTCCTGGTTCAGGTTTTCGGGGTTATATAAATGTTCCGACCTGCTGCGGATCATCTTGCTGTCTTTCAGTATATCACGTAACTGGGCGGCAATCTTGTTCTGTCCCTTGTGATGCTTTACTATATTAAGTTCATAAGAATAATGGTCATCAAATGCCTCTACCACTTCATTAATCATGGCTGAAAGCAGTACCGACCATTCCAGGAGTTTTTGCGCCTGGATGATATTGAGCATACCGATACCCGTCATGGCGGAAGTGCCGTTCAAAATGGCCAGGCCTTCCCGGATATGTATGGTAAGCGGTTTAATACCAAGCTGGTTAAAAACATCGGTTGTGGGCCTCAACTCATTTTTGTAAATGACCTCGCCTTCACCGATGAGCACCAGCCCCAGATGGGCCAGTTGAACCAAATCGCCACTGGCGCCTACGCCTCCGTGTTCATAAATGCAAGGTGTAATATCGTTATTGATCAGGGTAGCCAGCAATTCCACCGTTTCCGGGTGAACACCGGAATATGCCTGCATCAGGCTGTTTAAGCGTGCCAGCATCAGGGCTTTTACCATGATAGGCGACATCAGGTTACCGCCACCGGAGCTATGGCTCCTGATAAGGTTATATTGTAACTGAAGCAGGTTTTCTTCGTTCACCTTATACTGAGCCATCGGCCCAAAACCGGTATTGATGCCATAAATGAGCTTATTGGAAGAAAAACTCCTGAGAAACCGGAAATTATGTTCCACTTTTTCAACGGCAACCTTATCTAAAACCACCTCTTTTTCTTTAAACAATATATTTGAAAAATCATTTAAAGAAAGAACTCTTTCACCTACATGTATCATGGGCCCAATTTGATTTACGGGTATAAACAATTATTTGGTAAACCGTAAAAATAGAATAAAGATTTGAAAAATCGGTTTTTTGAACAAGTATGCACTGGTATAAATATGAACAAACCGGCATTCCGGCATGGGTTCTGGTGCCCCGTTAACATCTTATAAACAAAAATATTTACGCAAAAAGTTATTTATGGGCAGGCTGGTTTATATTGCTCCGTATTTAATTAAACATTCAATAAAAAATTTACATGAAACAGTTTAAACCATTCCTGATGATGTTTTTCCTGAACCTGCTGCTTTCCATACCCGGGTTTTCGCAGGAAGTAGACATAATGAAAGGAGAATTGATCTTCCTAAAGGATGAAAAGACCATCAACATAGAATTCACTTATGAAAAAATGATGGTAGGTGACGACGGCAAGGAAGAGAACTATATTAAAAGAAAAACGACCGAACTGAATGCAAAAGAAGCGGGCACCGGAGACACCTGGGCCATCAAATGGCAGGAAGATAAGCAGATGCGCTACGAACCCAAATTCATCCTGGGTTTTACCAACCTGAGCGGTATGACGGTTAGCAAGGATGCCAAATACACGATGATATTTAATACCAAAGCGCTTGAACCAGGCTACAGCATTGGTGTTTCCAAAAGAAATGCCGGTATTGACGGAACGGTAACCATCGTTGAAACGGCAAACAGGGCTAAAATCCTTGCCAAACTCATGGTTGAAAGGCCGGAAGAGAATAAGTTCAGGGGTGCCGCTTTTGACGCCGGTTCAAGGATTGCAGATGCGTATTATTTAAGCGGGCAGAAAGTGGCCAAATTCATTAAAAAGAATATGAAAGGATAGATCTATTTTTCTCAATATACCATTCTTTATTTTCACTATAACTTCCATTATGAAATATATAATCTTTTTCGCACTCACATTTGTCACTTCAACATTGTTTAGCCAGAGCAATAAATTTTCCTTTAAGCTAGGCAGCGAATATGAAACGCCAAGAAAAAGTGAAGACCTTGGGTTTTACGGCTCTCAGGCAACAGGTATCGTGAATCTATTTTTGAAGGATGACCTGCTGACAATACTTTCCTTCAATCCGAAAACACTGAACCAGACCGGGGAAAAGCAGATTGAAATGGATTTATCCAGGAACTACACCAACGAAGGTGTGGTGAATTTCGGAGACAACTTTTACATGCTTTACAGTGATTGGGATAAATCTGCCAAGGAAGAATCCTTGTTCTACGATAAGATTGATGTAAAAAACGCAAAAATTACAGAAACAAAAAAGAACATCCTTACCACTACAAAAATCGCGGGCAGTTACGGGGCGGTAAGAACCAATATATGGGGTTTCGGTTCATATGGTAAGACAATTGACAAGTTTGACCTTAACTACGACGCCAACAGCACCCATTTGCTCATCAGCTACCGGCTGGCACCCGAAGAAAAAAACGACAGGAAGAATTATGACAAGATCGGGCTGTATGTATGTAACCAGGAAATGAAAAAAGTATGGCAACACGAATTCACGATGCCTTATACGGAAGCTGTAATGGATAACCTTGATTTCACCATTGATGCAAACGGTAACGCGTACATGCTGGCAAAAGTGTATGAAAACGAGAAAAGAAAGGAAAAAGATAAAGAAACCGGAAAACCCGGTTATCATTTTGAAGTGTTAAAATTCACGTCCGACAAGAAACTTACCCAATACAATATCACACTGGATGACTATTTTATCAGGGAAGCAACACTGGTGGAGAATTCAGCACATGATATCGTTGTATCCTGCACATATAGCAAGAACGCCAAAGGAAACGGTACCGACGGTGTATTCCTGGCAATGCTTGATCCGAACGGGAAAGTGGTAAAATACAAAAACGGTTATTTTGAATTTCCGGTGGCAGAACTGGAAAAATTTGAAAAAGCTAGGACCAGGCGGAAAATAGAAAAAAAGGATGATTATGAAGCACCCAACCTTAAAGTAAGAAACATAGAAGTGGGTACGGACGGCAGTGTATTTTTAGCGATGGAAGAATATTATTACACGGTAACTACCACTACTTATAACAATCACACTACCACCACCTATACCTATTATTACGAAGACATACTGGGCGCTAAGATAGATGTGAACGGAAATTTCCTTTGGATAAAAAAGGTTCCGAAAAGGCAAAAGGGAACCAATTCATACCAAACACTGGGGTATAAACTGGTAAGCGACGCTACCGGTTATTATTTCCTTTACCTGGATAATAAGAAAAATGTTGACCTTCCCGAAGATGAAGCCCCTAAATATCATGAAAACGGGTATGGCGGACAGGTAATGGTTGCCAAGATAGACCATAGCGGTAATGTTTCAAAAGAATTATTATTCGATACCAGGGATGAGAACATTATGGTGATGCCAAGGCTCTTTAAAAAGATTGAGGGGAATAATTTTATAGGAAGAACAACTATCAAAGGCCCCGGTGCCTTTAAACCATTACTCATTACTTTGAATTGATGAAATTAATAAAGACTATACGCTAAGAAGAAAAAATAAATTAATTTTATCACAAAAATTATACAATATGAAATACACAAAAGTATTAATGGCTTTTTTTGCCTTCATTTTTTTCTCAATGAATTCTATTGCACAAAGGATTAAAACCGTTGAAGGTGACTTATCCGTTTTAAAAGACGAAAAGTCAATCAATATTGAATTCACGTATGACAATATGTCGGTAGGCAGGTTCGACAAAGAATCTGAATACATTGATAAGAAGAAAGCAGAATACAACAGTAAAGAAGCAGGCGTAGGCGACAGGTGGGAAAAAAACTGGGTTGGAGACAGGAAATCAAAATTTGAACCCAAGTTTATTGAGCTTTTTGAAAAAAGCAGTGGCATGTCAGTAAGTGCTGATGCAAAATACACGCTTATTTTCCATACTACTTCCACTGAACCAGGCTACAATGTGTATGTATCGAGGAAGAATGCTGAAATAGATGCAGAAGTTACAATCGTATTAACAGCAGACAGGTCGAAGAAGATAGCAACTGTTACTGTCAGCAATGCACCCGGAAGAACTTTTAGCGGATATGACTATGCAACCGGTGACCGTATTGTAGAATGTTATGCTGTAGCTGGTAAGAAGCTGGGGAAACATATTAAATAACTGAATACTCAGCGGATTTTCCGCTTTATTATTTATTAGTTAAAAGCCACGAATTCACGAAAAATACATTCGTACATTCGTGGCTTTTTATTGAAAGATGGTGATAATGAATGTTCAATGTTCATTGAACCCGATCAAAC
>CALKVC010000073.1 GCA_937996595.1 uncultured Chitinophagaceae bacterium | reverse complement strand
CATTCTTGCAAAAAGAATTATCTAAAGTGCCAGGAATTGGTTTCTCTAAATTAGGCGATGATAATGGAGATTCAGGAACATTCTTAAACATCTTAATGCCTGATACTGAAACTGCTATGCGTACTGTTGATGAATTTAATAAAGCTGGAGTAACTGGTTTTAACTATTGGTTCACAAACATGTACCACTTTATTAATCAGTGGGAACATATTAAAGGATTAAAAACAGCCTCTAAATTACCAATTCAATTATTAGGTGCTCCTCAAGATTATAATAATTTAGATATTCCTAAAACTCAAGCAGTTGTTGGTCGTTTAATTTCTTTCGGTAACAGGGTATATCGTTTTGTCATTTTCGGATAAAGCTAACCGTTACCACATACCAATTTATTCAACAAATTTTACGGCATGCAGATTCTACCTGTACAGGATGAAGCGGGCGAACGGCTCTTTATTAAAGTGCCTTTGTCAATTTATAAGGATGACCCAAACTGGATAAGGCCGCTTGACAAGGATATCAGGGAAGTGTTTGACAGGAATAAGAACAAGGCCTACAGGTTTGGCGAAACAATCCGTTGGGTTCTACAGGATGATAAAGGAAACCTTATCGGCCGTATTGCAGCTTTTGTAAACAAGAAATACAAAAACAAGGGTGATGATGTTCCTGTTGGCGGCATCGGATTTTTTGAGTGCATCAACGAACAGGCTGCCGCGGACCTGTTGATTGACAATGCCCGGCACTGGCTCATCGGCAAAGGAATGGAGGCGATGGACGGGCCAATAAATTTTGGGGAACGCGACAGGTGGTGGGGCATGATTACAGAAGGATTTCATGAGCCTTTATATTGTATGAATTATAATCCGCCGTATTATGTAAAGCTTTTTGAAAATTATGGGTTCAGGGTGTTCTATAACCAGGTATGTTTTGGGTTGGATGCACATAAAAAAATAGCCCAGAAAGTAATTGACAGGCATAAAGTTTTATCTGCTAATCCCGATATTGGTTTCAGTACCATCAAAAAAGATAACCTGGATAAATATGCAGGTGATTTTGTGGAAGTATACAATAAAGCATGGGCCGGACATGGGGGATTGAAACAACTTACGAAAGAACAGGTTTTAATCATGTTCAGGAAAATGAAACCGGTTATGGATGAGAATATTGTATACTTTGCTTATCATAAAGGAGTGGCCATTTCCATGTTTATCAATCTGCCGGATATTAACCAGTATTTCAAGCACCTGGACGGAAAATTCGGGCTGTTGCAAAAACTGGAATTTGTTTGGCGGCAACGGTTCAGGAAAACAAAGAAATTTGTAGGGATGGTATTTGGTACAGTACCCGAATGGCAGGGCAAGGGGATCGATTCATTCATAATAGGTGAATGCGCCAGGATCGTTCAGGTAAACCCGCCACTATATAAAGATTTTGAAATGCAATGGATTGGCGACTTCAATACCAAAATGCTGAACGTAGCTGAAAGCCTGGGCGAAACATTCAGAAGCAGGCAGTTAACAACATTCCGGTACCTGTTCGACAGGACAAAAGAATTTCACAGGCACCCGATGATAAGCTGAATTAACCCCCGGAAATAGTATTTATTGAATTAAATTTGCTGTGAGAAAAACGGTTTTTTTACAGCACATTTTTTTATGGATAATTTTATTGTTTCAGCCAGGAAATACAGGCCCCAGAATTTCAGTACGGTTATCGGGCAGGCGCATATAACTACCACACTTAAAAACGCCATCAACAATAACCAGCTTGCCCATGCATTCCTTTTTTGCGGACCGCGTGGAGTGGGTAAAACAACCTGTGCCCGCATACTGGCAAAAACAATCAACTGCGAAAACCGTACAAAGGAAGGCGAAGCCTGCAATAGCTGTAACAGTTGTGTGTCATTCGACAATGGTATCTCTATGAACATCCATGAACTGGATGCAGCCAGCAACAATTCGGTGGAGGATATCAGGACGCTGGTAGACCAGGTACGCTTTGCACCGCAGGCGGGTAAATACAAAGTGTATATCGTGGATGAGGTTCATATGCTTAGCCAGGCGGCATTCAATGCATTCTTAAAAACGCTGGAAGAGCCGCCGCATTTTGCCATATTCATCCTGGCTACCACCGAAAAGCATAAAATTCTGCCAACCATACTCAGCAGGTGCCAGATATTCGATTTTAAGCGTATAACCATCAACGATACCATCAGCCACCTGCAGGAAATCTGCGACAAAGAAGATATTACGGCTGAAAAAGCGGGCCTGCATGTGATTGCGCAGAAGAGCGAAGGTTGTATGCGGGATGCCCTGAGCATACTTGACAAAATAGCCAGTTTCACCGGAGGCAAAATTGATTATGCGAACACCCTGGAACACCTGAATATCCTGGATGAAGATTATTATTTCAGGCTGATGGATCATTTGCAGCAGCAACAGCTTGCCGAGGCGTTACTGCTATTTGATGAAATAAACCAGAAGGGATTTGAAGGAGATACTTTCCTGGAAGGATTTGCTGAATTCACCAGGAACCTTCTGATAAGCAGGGATGTGAAAGCCTCGGGTTTACTTGAAGTGGCGGATGATTTCCGTGAAAAATATTTACAGGTCGCACAGCAGGTTGCTACCGGATGGTTAATAGCATCGCTTAATTTATTGAGCGATGCCAACATAGGGTACAGGCAAAGCCGGAATAAGCGCCTTTTTGTGGAAATGGTACTCATCAAATTAAATTACCTTAACCAGGCTATACAACTTGTTTCAGAAGACCTGCAAACCGGAAAAAAAAAACTGACTGATCAGTCTAAAGTGCTTTCGTTCCGGGCATTGCCGGTAATACTGACCAGAGAACAGGCTCCTGCAGTTAAACAGGTCATTAAGCAGCCGGAACAGGAAGCACGCTTGATTATAGAAAGGTCCGTACCTGTTACTGATGTGCAGGCGTCCGTTACCGTTAGCACAATACCCGTAACCGGAAAATCATCAAACAGGCTTGGCTCGTTAGAAAAAATAAGGAACCAGGTGATCCAGGAAAGGAATGCCGGAAATAACAGTAAACAAGTTACTGAAGAAACGTTGCGTGAAGCCTGGGAAGCATTTATTGAAAAGCTTTCACATAGGAAAAATCATTCGGCTGTTACCAATTTCAGGATGGCAGACCTGCAAGTGGTGGATAACAATAGTTTTGATATCATCACTAACAGCAATATGCACCAGAAATTCATTGAAGCTGAGCGGTCAGACCTTATCCATTTCATGCAGGCATACTTTAATAACCGGTTTCTTACTTACCAGTTGATACTGGTTGAAAAGGAAACAACTTCCGAAACAACCGGCAAACCGCTCACAACCAAACAACAATATCAAAAACTGTCGGAAGAATATCCCATGATCAAAGAACTGCGGGATCGTTTGAAACTTGACCTGGATTTTTAATCCAAAGCAGGTTATTAACAAAACCACTTGTATTTAGCCTGTTTTCCAGCTTAGTATAAGGAATCTCCAAAAGCCAACTGCTGAAAATCTGGTATCATTATTCCTGTTTTTGCATTAATTTCGGGCTTCCATCATTAATACGTAAAGAAAATAATATATATGGCAGAAGTGATACGAATGCCCAGGATGAGTGATACTATGACAGAAGCGGTTATAGTGGGTTGGAATAAGAAAGTGGGCGACAAGGTTAAGGCCGGTGATGTACTGGCTGAAGTGGAGACAGACAAGGCTACTATGGAACTGGAAAGTTACAATGAAGGAACGTTACTCTATATAGGAGTGGATAAAGGCAAATCGGTTTTGGTTGATGCAGTTATTGCCATAGTAGGTAAAGAAGGAGAAGATTATAAACCATTACTGGCCGTTTCAGGAACTCCTGGAAATACTTCAGTTGCAACAGTTGCCACTGATTCAACTTCAGCTGCAAAGGCTGCACCCGCTGCATCGGTTACATTACCGGCAGGAGCTAAAGAAATAAGGATGCCACTGCTGAGTGATACCATGACAGAAGGGAAAATTGTAGCCTGGAACAAAAAACTGGGTGATAAGGTTAAAGCAGATGATGCACTGGCTGAAGTGGAAACAGACAAAGCAACCATGGAAGTGGTGGGATATGAAGACGGAACGCTTTTATATATTGGTGTGGAAGCCGGTAAAGCGGCAAAAGTGAATGATATTATTGCCATAGTTGGTAAAGCAGGAACAGACGTAAGTGCTTATGTGGCAGCAGAAAAATCCGGCCTCAATGCAACAGCATCAGCTACTGCAGTAAGCACCGGAGCTGCTGCAACAACTGAAATAATTTCTGGCAATAACCAGGCTGCTGGGCAAACTAACGGAAGGATAAAAGCTTCGCCTTTGGCAAAAAAACTGGCGGCGGAAAAGGGAATTGACCTGTCGAGGATTAATGGTACAGGAGACGGTGGCCGTGTAACCAAGAAAGATGTGGATGATTATAATCCTGCTACGGCAACTGTTCCGGTTTCGGCTCCTGTATCGGAAGTTAAACCAGCACCAGCTGCAATTAGTACTGTAGATGCATTACCGGTTGCTGCATATACAGGATCTACCGAAGAAGGATATACAGATATTTCACTAACGCAGATGCGTAAGGTTATTGCGCGCCGCCTTGGAGAAAGTAAATTCAGCGCACCACATTTTTATCTTACGATGGAGATAAACATGGACAATGCGATTATAGCCCGCAATGCCATGAATGCCACAAGCCCGGTGAAAATATCATTCAACGACCTGATTATAAAAGCATGTGCCACAGCCCTGCGCCAGCATCCTGATGTGAATAGCAGCTGGATAACTTCTGCGAATGGCGAGGGTGATTTTATAAGGAGGAACCACCATATACATATCGGTTCTGCCTTAGCGCTTCCAGAAGGCCTGATTGTACCAGTAATAAAATTTGCAGACCAGAAAACACTTTCACAAATAGCATCAGACGCTAAACAGTTATATGCAAAGGCCCGGGATAAAAAATTGCAGCCAAATGAGTTCAGTGGAAATACATTTACCATTTCCAACCTGGGTATGATGGATATTGAAGCATTCACTGCCATTATCAATCCGCCCGACAGCTGCATCCTGGCAGTAGGAAGTATCCGGGAAGTAGTGGTAAGGAAAAGCGGGGTTTTTGATGTGGCTAACGTGATGAAGGTTACGCTGAGTTGTGATCACAGGAGTGTTGACGGTGCAGTGGGGGCCGCTTTTCTGCAAACCGTAAAGAAATACCTGGAGAACCCGGTTACCATGCTTGTATAGTGTGAGTGAAACAGATTCATTAACCGGTGTTTATACCGGTTTTTTTTATAGTAAAAATTTATTTTCATAAAATATTGAAAATTCAGAAATAAAGTATATATTTGCCTCAGAAAAATATAATGCACATGAAACTAACGGAAGCGAAACAACAATTTATCAGCAGTTGGGGAGCGTTTGGTACGCAATGGGGCATAAACCGCACGATGGCGCAGATACATGCATTGTTACTGGTTAGTCCACATCCGCTTACCCAGGATGACATGATGGAGCAGTTAAGTATCAGCCGGGGCAATGTGAATATGAACATCCGTGACCTGGTTAGCTGGAACCTGGTAGAGAGGGTAATCGTTTCCGGTGAACGGAAAGAGTATTTTACAGCAGAGAAAGATATCTGGAAAGTAGCTACGCAGATCATTCGGGAACGTAAGAAAAGGGAACTTGACCCGATGCTGAAATTACTTTCGCAACTTGAACAGGTTGACGGTGATAAAAAAGACAAAGAAACAAAGCAATTCGTAGATATGATTGGTGACCTTAAAAAACTGGGTAACCAGGCCGACAAACTGTTGGATATGCTGGTAAAAGCAGAACAAAACTGGTTTACCGGAAGCCTGTTGAAAATATTTAAATGATTTGCGGATGGCCGGGGGTAACCCGGCCTTTATTATATAAATATATTTCAAAATATTCTGAAAATATAAAAATTACAGTAATGAAAAAATTCAAAAAAACCGATTGTTTTATCAGTAGCCTGCTTATTGCAGGTTTTACCGTGATGAGTTTTGTAAATATGGATTGCACGTTTATTATAGGATATTTTGTAGTGGGAGGCTGGCAGGTACTCAGCATGATTGTACATGCGGCATTTGGCTGGTTCACAAACGGTTATTCATACAGATCCATTTACCAGTATTTGGTGTTGGGTATCATTGTTATGGCATTACTTGGTTTAATTATAAAGCCATTTTTATTCATATTGGCTTTCCCTTTATTATTTGCGGCTCCGGTAATGGCCATCTACTATACCTGGATTTGTTATTACGAACTGAACACAATCATGAAGCGCCCGCTTTCTTATGTAAAATAAAACCATCATTATGAAAATAAATATTCCAGACTGGTTGATTATTACAGGAGCTGCCGGTCAGATCTTTACAGCCGTTATATATCCTTATATCAGGCATGCCGTATTTGACTGGTACAATGATATAAAGAAATTAAAACCGCTGAACCAGGAAATAGCTAAAACATACGGCAGGTATATACAGGGACTGAATTTTTCATTTGGAATAATCTCCATCCTATTTACTTCCGAACTTAAGAATCAAACCGGACTGGCTGTTGGGTTAACCGGGCTAATTGCTGCATACTGGACCGGGAAAGTAGTAACACAGTTTGCTTATTACCCAATGTATGAGATTCCCCGAAAATTCATTTTCCGGGCAGGTGAAGTTTTAATGAATGGGCTTTTCCTGATGTTTTCAGTTATATATGTATTACTTTTTATGTTTAATCTTATAGGGTATATAAAAAGATGAGATCTCTTTGACAGATTCCAAAATCCTTATCCATAAAGGGTTTGGGAGGAAAACAGTGAGATGACATCTTATATAGGCTATTCCGGGCATTGTTATTTATACAAAATCTATAGTATTTCATGTTCAGAAGCAACTCAATTAATTTAATTTGCAAATTGTGAATACCAAGCCGGTCATCTTGTTTGATGGAATTTGTAACTTATGTAACAGGTCTGTCCGGTTTGTAATAAAGCACGATGCACAATCTTTATTCCGTTTTGCCTCTTTACAAAGTAAAACCGGCAAACAATTACTGAAACAATATGGTATTAAAGATGAAGGTATAAATTCATTTGTACTGATTAAAAACAACAGGGCCTTTACCAAATCTACAGCTGCATTATTAGTGGCAAAACAACTTTCCGGCCCCATAAAACTCATTTATGCATTTATACTTGTACCAACATTTATACGGGATGCTGTTTATAAAATAATTGCCAAAAACAGGTATAAATGGTTTGGCAGGAAAGATTCATGCATGGTTCCTGATAAATCATTGGAATACAGGTTCTTAATTTAATTATGAAAAGGAAAATAACACTGGTAATCGGCGCATCTGAAAATAAAAACCGGTATAGTAACCTGGCTGTGAATAAATTAATTGCATATCACCACCCTGTGTATGCAATCGGTAACAAGGCTGGTAAGATCGGTGATGTTGACATTATTACTCAAATGAAGCCATTTGACGATATTGATACGGTTACCTTATACCTTAGTCCTGCAAACCAACTCCCATATTACGATTATATATTATCCCTGAATCCCAAAAGGATTATTTTTAACCCGGGTACTGAAAATGAGGAACTGGCTGAAAAAGCAGCCAAAAAAGGTATTAAAACCCTGGAAGCCTGCACGTTAGTAATGCTCAGCACAGCTCAATACTGAGTTGCCTTCTTTTTTTATTGGTTTAATAAAATAAAGTGGTTAATTAGCCGTTAGTGATAAAGCGTTTATCCAATATTCCAGAAACAAAAACCAATATCATGAAACTGCTGTGTAAATTAACGCTTGCCTTTTTTGTATGTCTGTTTTCGTTATCAGGCTTTTCTCAATCCGGCAAAGCCCCTAAACCAACAATTTTTTCCGATTTTCCCGATAAGATTAACTGCCCCTCTTCTGAACTAAGTTATGCATTCAGTGCAACAGAAGGTGAACATCTTGTTTTATTCTTTTCCGAAAATTTCAGGTTTTCTGGTACGGTTATCAGCAATGTGGTAAAATACGACAACCTCCAGAGCATGGTGATAAGGTCCGATGCTTCTGAGCATACCATTTTCCACCTTACCAAGCAGATAAATGAAGACAATACCGTTACATACATCGGGCGCATCATCAATAGCAATGCCTCCGATGGTTATGAAATAAAGAAAGATATAACCGGCAATTATAAGTTTGAAAAGGCAATGTCTGAAAAGATATTACAGGATTGCCACCTGTAAGCCACCCATAAGCATATCCTAACAATATCCAATACCGTTACCTCAAAAAAGGTAATAAATCCTGACAAATGAAAAACTTTACTTACGTACGTTTATTATTTTTCGCCCTGATAATAACCCTTAAGGCAGTCAGCCAGCCTAAAATGAGCAGCTTTCCATCTGCTGCTGCAACCATTTTCCTTGATTTTGACGGGCATACCGTTATCGCATCTCCCTGGAATAACGGGAATACGCTGTATTGTGCACCCAGCGGGTTAACAGATCCACAGGTTACTGAAATTTATAACCGGGTGGCCGAAGATTACAGGCCCTTCAACATCAACATCACAACAGATTCTACAAAATTCCTTTCAGCACCTTTGAACAGGCGCATCAGGATAATCATAACGCCAACGAGTAGCTGGACTTCCGGTGTTGGCGGGATCTCCTTTATCGGGTCATTTACCTGGGGCGATGATACGCCTGCTTTCGTTTTTTCAGACAGGCTTGGCCCCAACAGCCCTAAATACATTGCAGAATGCTGCTCTCACGAAAGCGGCCATGCGGTTGGGTTATCCCATCAGTCTACGTACGATAACAATTGCAACCTCACTGAAACCTACTGCATGGGTTCCGGTTCCGGGGAAGTAAGCTGGGCGCCGATCATGGGCAACAGTTATTATAGAAACATGACTAGCTGGAACGACGGGCCAACGCCTTACGGTTGTGCAAACACACAGGATAACCTAACGATCATTACATCACAAAACGGGTTTACCTACAGAACTGATGATTTTACTGAAACATTGGATGCAGGTACTTTTGCCTTATCTAATTCATTTAGTATTGACGGAATCATTACCACCAATACCGATAAGGACGCCTTTAAATACACAGCAACCCAAGACGTAAGTTTTCATATGGATGCGGTTCCGTTTAATGTTGGAGCCAATTATATTGGTGCCAACCTCGACATTAAAATAATGCTCTATAATGGAAGTAACCTGATCAGGACTTACGATCCTGCAGCAACCATGGGTGTTAGCATTGACACAGTGTTGCAGGCGGGTACCTATTACTGGGTTATTGACGGAACCGGTAATGCATATACTACAAATTACGGTAGCCTCGGTTCCTATAAGCTTACAGGATTCAACGGCCCGCTTCCAATTCACAGTGTAACCCTTACCGGTAGTACCGACAGGAACAGGCACGCTTTAGGCTGGGAGATTGTTGCTGATGAACCCATCAGGACGCAGGAAATAGAAATTTCTTACGATGGTATAATATTTAAACCATTATCAGCGTTTAATAGTTCAACCAGGGCTTTCAGCTATTTGCCTCTAAATACAGGTATGAATTTTTACCGGTTGAAAGTTACATCGGTTATTGACCAGGTAGCATACTCAAATATAATAGCGCTGAAGGCTTCCGGAAAACCAGATAAGCTCTTTACCGTGTCTACGTTGGTTCAGCAGGAAATAACCATACAGGCAACAGATAATTACCAGTATTTGTTATCTGATGCCAACGGAAGAATGATTGCAACAGGCAAAGGAACGGCCGGAATGAACAGGATACCTGTTGGCAACAAATCAGGCGGTTTGTATATACTGCAGTTATATAATAATAATGAAAGGCAAACAGAAAGAATTATAAAACAGTAAGGTAGATTCATGTGTAAGTTAGGGATCAGCGTTAGGGGCTGGTCCCTTTTTTTATGTCAAATAATATTGATCAAGGAACAAGGAATTTAGAATTGTGAAATATGCAAGAGATATTATCCAGCCAATTATTCTAGCATATCCTCCAAGTGAAATAAAGAAGTTTTTAAATATCAGTCCTAAAATAAACCCAAATATTCCTAGAACAATTGTGTCAATAAGTAATGCCCAAATTCTTTTCCAAAACTTTGATAAGTAAAGATTGTTTTCCATTTTTTATTTTATTTTTTTACGTTGTCTGTGAACTTACGCACAACGGTTTCTGGCCATGCGCTGTGGCGGAGTTAAAGGTATGGAATTGTCAACTTA
>CALKVC010000072.1 GCA_937996595.1 uncultured Chitinophagaceae bacterium | reverse complement strand
GATCTACACAGGCGAAGACACTCTTTCCCTACACGACGCTCTTCCGATCTAGCACCGGCATCTTGCCCGCCATGCCCGGCATCCACAATGATCGTTTTGATCAATTTACCCGGTTGGGCCAAAGCTGCATTGAAACAGGACAGGGAAGTGAATAAAAGAAATATAAAAGATACAATGCTGTTCTTGAACATGGTTATCAGGAATTTAATCAGGTTTATGTAATTGTATAATTATTCACAATTACATTATGGTAATATAGCTAATTTTGCTTTTCCCAGCTATGAACCATCTGTACAAAGGTAAGGCAAAAAATATATTGGCCTGGCTATCGGCGTCACTGCTGGCCTTATTAACGATGCAATATGAATTGTCTGTTGCTGCCGTAAAAGATTTTCACATTAGTTCAACGAGAGATACCATACCTCCTAAAAAGAAAAAGCCCGCAAAAGACAGCATACCTGATATTCCCATTCAGGCATTAAACAAAATTGATTCAGGGGTTTTTACCAGAACGGGTAAGGATACCACCCTTAAACCATTGAATGATACCATCACCTATAAGAAGTCGGGAAATGCATTAACAGCGCCAGTTGCCTATCATGCCGATGATTCCATGGTTTTTGATGTTCCGGGAAAAAGGCTGATCCTTTATGGAAAAGTTTCAAAAGTAAGTTATGAAGACAATGAACTTACGGCACCACTTATTGAATATGACCAGCAGACCAGCCTGGTAAAAGCATACCTGAAAAAAGACAGTACCGGCAGGGAGATCACGTATCCGGCATATTCGCAGGGTGATTTCAAGACGAAGAGCGATACGATCGTTTACAACATGAAAACAGGCAAGGGGTTAACAAAAGGCACTTATACGCAACAGGGAGAAATGTATGTGTACGGTGAAAAGATAAAGAAGATTGACAAGGATGTATTTTATGCACAGCGTGCCAGGTTTACCACCTGCAACCTTGATACGCCGCATTTTGCATTCATCAGCAACAAAATAAAATTCATCAATAAGAAAACGGCATACAGCGGCCCGGTTCATCCTGAATTTGAATCGGTACCCATACCTATTTACCTTCCATTCGGAATTTTTCCGATGAGCCAGGGCAGGCACTCGGGCCTGATTGCACCATCATTTACAGCCAACGACCAGCAGGGGCTGGCGCTGGAAGGGCTTGGATATTATAAGATACTCAGCCAGACCTGGGATGTGATACTGAGAGGTACCATTTATTCTTATGGCGGCTGGACAGCAAATGTGAACCCACGCTATTTTAAAAAATACAGATACCAGGGCAATTTTTCTTTTGATGTACAGCATTTCAAAACAAATTTCAAGGGTGACCCTGATTATACTTCTTCCAGGGCCTATAATCTCAGGTGGAGCCATACGGCAGATACAAAAGCGAGGCCGGGGGTTAGTTTCAGCGCCAATGTAAATGCCGGAAGCAGCAAGTTTAATGCACAGGTGCCAAACAGCCCGGCCAGGAATTTCACCAACCAGATGCAGTCCTCCATCACGTATGCAAAAGTTTGGAAAGACAAACCGTTCAATGTTTCCGTGAGTGCCAACCATAACCAGAATACCACGCAACGGCTGATAAACATCAACCTGCCGGATATTGCTTTCAATGTAAATACACAATACCCGTTCCGGAGAAAAGATGTGGTTGGTGAGTTGAAATGGTATGAAAACATAGGGCTGGCTTTAAATACCAATATCAGGAGCCTTTCATCTTTCTATGATACGGCCAGTAATATTGGAAGGCAATTGGTTGACCGGTGGCAATGGGGTGCGGGCCACAGCGTACCCATTACTTTATCATTACCGCAGATGGGCGCTTTCCAGGTTTCCCCAACCGTAAGTTACCAGGAAAGATGGTACCAGGAAAAGTTCATCAGAACATGGAACAGTACAAACAGGAAACTGGATACGGTGGTAAAGAAAGGGTTTTATTCGGCGCGTGACATGAATTTCGGTATCGGTATCGCCACCCGTATTTTCGGCATGTTCACGTTCAGGAAAAGCAGCAGGGTGCAGGCCATCCGCCACGAAATCAGGCCAACACTTTCGGCCAATTATAAACCCGATTTTACTGGCAGGGCTTATTACAGCACACAGGTGGATACATTTGGCAATACTGCCCGCTATTCCGTGTATGAAAGAAGCATTTACGGGGTATTTTCAGAAGGGCGTTTCGGCGGTATCAATTTCGGCATAGATAATAACATTCAGATGAAAGTGCGGAACCGGAAAGACACGGGAGAAGCGTCGTTGAAGAAAGTGAGCCTGCTGGATGGTTTCAGCATCAACAGCAGTTATAACTTCATGGCAAAATCTTTCAGGCTGAGCCCCTTTGCACTATCGGCAAGGAGTAACCTTTTTGAAAAAGTGAACATAACAGCTAACGCCATTCTTGACCCGTATTTGACTGATACGCTGGGGCGGCCGGTTGATAAATTTGTATGGTCTGAAAAGTTTTCGGTGGGAACATTAACTTCAGGAAGCGTGTCCCTGCAAAGCTCTTTCAGGGGCGGGGAGAAGTCGGGGAAAAAATCAACAACAGCCCCGCAAAGCAGCATGCTTCAACAGGGATATGACGCCAACGGTTACCCGCTGGATGAATACCAGCAGGAAGCAGCTTATATAAACAATAATCCCGGCGAATTCGCCGATTTCTCCATACCCTGGAGTATCGACCTTTCCTATTCGCTTCGTTTCTCACGGATACGCAGAACCGATAACAGTGGCTTTACCACGCAGTTTAACCAGGATGTAAACTGGAATGCTTCCGTAAACCTCACACCAAAATGGAAACTGGGTGTTAACGGGTTTTATAACATCACCACCAAAGAGATCGGAACCATCAGCATGTTCCTGTCCAGGGAAATGCATTGCTGGCAGATGGCCATCAATATTTCTCCGGTTGGTAAGTTCAGGTTTTTCAATATCAGCATAAGCCCCAAATCTGGTATGCTCAGAGACCTCAAGGTGAACCGTACGAGGTATTTTTATGATTTGTAGGGTGAGGGATGCAGGATAATTAGTACACTGTAAATCACACATCATAAATCATACATCATACATCATAAATCATACATCATACATCATACATCATACATCATACATCTCAGATCTTTACATCTCACCTCTCAAACATTTTCCACATAATATTCCTTCATCATCACAAACACTTTTTCTTTCAAATCCTTCACATCAATATTTTCTGAAGAAACGGCGGGCAGGAAGTGCATCTTCAGGCGAGTAGGCAGCAGGTAAAACTTTTTATTGATCGGCATCGCTTTTTTTGTACCAATGATAACGCAGGGGATGATATCTTTTTTTGCTGCAATAGCCAGCCTGAATGCCCCGTCATAAAATGGTTTTATGGGCTCTGAGCTACGGTTCCGGGTTCCTTCAGGGTAAATGCACATATGCATTCCGGATGCCAGTACTTTCTTCATCAGGTCAAAACTTTTTGACCGGCTGCGATCATCCTTACGGTCAACCAGTACCGAACCTTTGCTGTAAAACCATCCAAACAATGGGATCCTGGCAAATGAAGCTTTGGCAATCGTCTTGTTGGCGCCCGGTACATACGGGGCAGATAAAGGCACATCCAGCAAGGCATTATGATTAAATACGATCACGTAGGCCCTGCCTTTTTCAACATGTTCTTTGCCCGTAACTTTCACCGGGCAGCCTACGAGGAAAAGCCAGCAGTTCATCCAAAACCTCGAAACCCGTATAAAATACGCCTGCCCGTAAGGCTGCTCTTTCATCAGGTAAGATAGCATAGAAGGTATGAATATCACCAGGAAAGTGAGTATAAAACTGATAAGCCCCCAGCATGCCCATATACGGGCAAAAATGTTTTTTAGTGCGTTCATGTCAGGGTGTTAGTAGTTTCCAGTCAATCGGCTGTTTGCCTTGCCGGATGAGTATTTCATTGGTTTTTGAAAAATGTTTGCAGCCGAAAAATCCTTTGTCGGCGGAGAACGGGGAAGGGTGGGCCGCTTTCAAAACAACATGCTTAGATTCATCAATCAGTGCCTGTTTTTCCTGGGCAAACTTACCCCAAAGCAAAAATATTACCCCTTCTTTTTCATCTGATATTTTTTGAATAACTGCATCTGTAAATTCACTCCAACCGTATTTTGCATGGCTGAATGCTTCGCCGGCCCTAACAGTAAGCGCCGCATTCAGTAACAATACACCCTGGTCGGCCCATTTGGTCAGGTTTCCATAAGCAGCCGGCATTTTCACTCCAATATCAGATTCAATTTCCTTAAAAATATTTACGAGTGAAGGAGGTGGTTTTATGCCTGAAGGGACTGAAAAACTAAGCCCCATGGCCTGCCCGTCGCCATGATAGGGGTCCTGGCCCAAAATAACAACCCGTACATCACTGAAAGGGGTTTTGTTAAAGGCATTGAAAATGAGTTTGCCGGGTGGGTATATTACGGTACCACGTGCTTTTTCAGTTTTCAAAAAAGTAACAATCTGCTGAAAATAGGTCTTGCTGAATTCATGCTTCAGTACTTCTTTCCAACTGGGATGAATCTGCACATCCATATTTTTTTATATTTTTTAGGTAGATCAACTGTTTCTGAAAACAGGGATGTTTCTATATAAATTAGGTTATTATACCGTTTCAGATTTATTAACCGGAAACAAATGTATGATATCAGCAAATAACAGGGGAAGTTAACAGGGGAAACCGGTTGCAGATAAATGATGCAGGAGCCGTTAATAAAATAAAAAAGCCTGATTACAGGCTTTTATGCTGTGATCCGGATTGGATTCGAACCAATGACCCTCAGCTTAGAAGGCTGATGCTCTATCCAACTGAGCTACCGGACCCGGAATGCTCACCGTAACTTTGCTTACCGGCCATCGTATTTACGGGTTGCGCAGATTCAACGATTCATGTTGATCGTAAGCCAACATTCATTATTCGGGGGGCAAATATAGCACTTAATTCTTTAATTGTCAGGGAATACAGCCAATTGGCAGCCAGGATTTGCCATTTTTCTGATATAATACTAATAATTCACATGAGTGTATAAATAAAACTATATTTTTGTTAAATTGTGCTTGATTGGTATGCAATTAGATATTACATTTGCTGAAATTATAGCATAATATAATCTCTGAACAATTAACTGAGATCATTCTAAAATTAAAACTAGCGTTTATGAAACAAAAACTTGTGTTGTTATTTTCTTTGGTGTTAATGGCTTCCGGCCTGTTTGCACAAATGGCAGACAAATCAGCAACAAAGAAAGGGACATTATTTGGAATTCACTTTGATGCCGTTGATTTCAAAACTCCGGTAACCTGGAAAAATGCCAATACTTCCAGGGATTTCACGGGCTTAAAAAATATGGATTTCGGTTTTTCACTTTCTTACTGGAAAGGATTGACCAACAGGCTTGACTTCTCTACGAAAGTGAATACCATTATTCACAATTACGCAGCTGAAGACAGGAACGAAAACACTACCACTACTGAATTAGGTGTTGAATTAGAGCCTACTTTGAATGCACGTGCTTTTAAAGATAATGCATTTGTTAACCCATTCCTTACGGTTGGTATTGGTGCCGGTTTATATACTGGTGAATTTGGCGCTTATGTACCAACAGGGGCAGGTGTTCAGTTTAATTTCAACAGTTTTACTTACCTGATGTTACAGGCTCAATACCGCTGGACGTTAACCAAGGATAATTTGAAAGATAACCTGCTGTTTTCCTTTGGTATAGCCCAGAATTTCGGTAAAGAAAAAGTGAAAGTTGTTCCTCCTCCGCCACCACCGGTTGTTTTAGACCGCGATGGTGATGGTGTTAACGATACTGACGACAAATGTCCGGATGTTGCCGGTGTTGCTTCTTTACAGGGTTGCCCTGATAAGGATAAAGATGGTATTGCTGATGGAGATGATGCTTGCCCGGATGTTGCAGGCCTTGCAAAATACAAAGGTTGCCCGATTCCTGATACCGATGGAGACGGAATCAATGATGAGCAGGATAAATGTATAGATGTTAAAGGTTTAGCCCGTTACCAGGGTTGCCCAATCCCGGATACAGATAAGGATGGTGTAAATGATGAAGAAGACAAATGCCCTAACCGTGCTGGTCCGGCTAGCAACCAGGGTTGCCCTGAAATCACCAAAGAAGTGATTGAAAAAGTAAATATGGCTGCCAAGAATGTATTCTTTGCTTCAGGCAGCGCTAAATTATTACCTAAATCATTCAAGTCTCTTGATGAAGTGGCTACAATCATGAAATCTGATGACCTGTTCCAGATCCAGATAGATGGACATACTGATGCCCAGGGTGATGATGCCAAGAACCAGGCTTTGTCTGATAACCGTGCCAAAGCGGTTAAAGATTACCTGGTTAGCAAAGGTGTTCCTGAATCACGTACAAATTCTACCGGTTATGGCGAAACAAAACCAGTTGCAGACAATAAGACTGCCGCTGGCCGTGCCAAGAACAGGAGGGTAGAAATGACTGTAAGGAATTTCTAATAAATAAATGATATTATAATAAAACCCCGGATTTTCCGGGGTTTTTTATTGCAATACATTTTGTAACATGTAAACGTAAGTGGTAAAAAGGAAGTGATTTGTGCGTAACTAAAAAAGGTAATCGATATACCTGGATAAAAAAAACACTACCAAGTAAAACATCAAACCTTTAAACAATTCAACCTTTAAACGATTTAACCTTTGCACGATTCAACCTTAAACGCTTCAACCTTAAACGCTTCAACCCTTCCATCCATAACCATTCACTAATTCATAATCACATCGTTAAATGTGGTTACATCGCTATAATCCCTTATCTCATTATACAATGTATCTCTTTCAACAGGTTGCCTGTTCACCTGTTTTATCAGCCTTACCAGTTGTTCTGTAGTTAATGTAGGCGTTTGTTCCTCACTGCCCGCCATGG
Source organism: uncultured Chitinophagaceae bacterium (assembly GCA_937996595.1). Lineage (GTDB taxonomy): Bacteria > Bacteroidota > Bacteroidia > Chitinophagales > Chitinophagaceae > Ferruginibacter. The sequence continues at coordinate 2,456 of CALKVC010000072.1, read as the reverse complement.
AATAAATTTTGGTTGAGTCGTCAATGGTACCATCCATATCATTTACCCCGAAAGAAAGTGATAGCTGTGCGTTCTGCCTGCCTAACATGGGCCAGTAAGCCTTCAGGTGCGGGAAGTTATCCAGGTAAATACGGGCAATGGCATACATCCGCATATCTTCCACGATGGATGATTCGGGGATATGGCTCATCTCATTATTTTCATTGCGGAACTTGAGCGGGATAAAAGTATTGAAACCACCCGTTTTGTCCTGCAGGTTTCTCAGCCTGCTCATATGGTCTACCCGGTGTTTAAAATTTTCAATATGCCCGTACAGCATCGTGGCATTGCTATACAGGCCCAGTTTATGTGCCGCTTCATGTATTTGAAGCCAGCCTTCACCATCAACCTTATCAGCACAAATCTGTTCCCTTATTTCGGGATGGAATATCTCGGCACCTCCGCCCGGCAATGATTGTAATCCGGCATCTTTCAGCATCTGCATACCTGTTTCCACAGAAACCTTTGCTTTACGGAACATATAATCAAGTTCCACGGCCGTAAAGCCTTTCAGGTGTAGCCCGGGCCGGTGTGCATGTATTTTCCGTATCAGTTCTATAAAATAGTCGAGGTTCATCTTAGGATGCACGCCACCCACGATATGAACTTCGGTGATGGGCTTGCCATCGTATTTTTTTACCATCTCCAGCATCTCATCAATGCTCAGTTCCCAGCCTTCTTCCTTATGTGCATACAGGCGGGAGTAAGAGCAGAATTTGCAACTGAATACGCATATATTGGTGGGTTCTATATGAAAGTTCCGGTTGAAATAAACTTTGTTACCATGTAATTTTTCGCGGATATGGTTGGCCAGTATGCCTGCAAAAGGAAGACTGGCTTTTTCAAAAAGAGCCAGGCACTCATTGTCTGAAATCCTGTTTCCCGATAACACTTTTGTGGCAATATTTCGTAAGGTTTCGTCAGTCGTTTGCTGTATTAGGTAATCAATGGATGAAGGCATTGTCTGATTTTTTTGCAAAGTTAAATATCATCATCGGTTAATCTTATAATTATGTTATGCATCATGTTAAAAAATGCCCCGTTCATTAGCAAGTATTTATGTAATAATGTTATCTTCCATCATCATTAACAAACAAAAGTGGCTCTTGTTGGTTAAAAAACCGTCAGGCCAGGTTCATTAAAAAGCAAGTATATGAATATCAAGTTCCGACTTACTGTAATGAGTTTCATGCAGTTCTTTGTTTGGGGGGCATGGCTGATAACCATTGCTACCTACTTTTTTTCAAATAATATGGGATCAGGGTCACAGTTCGGTGCCATCTTTTCAACCCTGGCTTTATCTTCCCTGTTCATGCCTGCCATTACCGGGATCATTGCCGATAAATGGATGGATGCCAATAAACTGTATGGGATTTTACATATTTTTTATGGATTGATTTTGTTTTATGTAACACAGGTGCATGATGCCGATACGTTGTATTATGTGATTTTTGCTGCCATGATCTGTTATATGCCAACCATTTCACTTTCCAACTCCATTTCTTACAGCATCCTTAAAAAAAATGATTTTGATGTGGTTAAAGTGTTTCCGCCCATCAGGGTTTGGGGTACCATTGGTTTTATCGTTGCCATGTGGACAACAAATCTTACGGGGAGCAAAGCGAATACCAACCAGTTTATTATAGGTGGTATTGCTGCCATTGCCCTGGGCATTTATGCTTTTACACTCCCCAAATGCCCGCCGCAAAAATCTATATCAAAAGATGCGCCACTGATTGAACAATTGGGATTGAATGCATTTAAGCTGTTTAATAAATATAAGATGGCATTGTTCTTTATATTTTCCATGTTCCTGGGGGCCGCCTTGCAGCTTACGAACATGTATGGTGATACTTTCCTGGATGATTTTAAAAATAACCCGTTATACGGGCCTGATTCCTTTGTAGTGAAATACTCTACCATTATCATGTCTATTTCCCAGGTTTCGGAAACGGTGTTCATACTTACCATTCCGTTCTTCCTTAAAAAATTCGGTATAAAAAAAGTGATGCTTTTCTCCATGCTGGCCTGGGTGTTGAGGTTCGGACTGTTTGCTTATGGTAACCCGGCAGACGGGCTTTGGATGATCATCCTGTCGTGCATTGTGTATGGTATGGCTTTTGATTTTTTCAACATATCGGGTTCATTGTTTGTGGAAACAACAACTGATTCAACCATACGCTCCAGTGCACAGGGATTGTTCATGATGATGACGAATGGGGTAGGTGCTTACCTGGGAAGTAAGATCAGCGGGTTCATGATAGATGAATATTTCATTAAAGACGGTTTAAAGAACTGGCAGGGGATATGGACAGCATTTGCGGTTTATGCGCTTATAATAGCAATCCTGTTTTCTGTGATGTTCAAACATAAGCATGATCCGAAAGCCATTTCAGAAATAACACATTAAGTTTGTT
>CALKVC010000071.1 GCA_937996595.1 uncultured Chitinophagaceae bacterium | reverse complement strand
ACCAGCTATTAAATTTAAACTACTCATTGTTATGATCGCATCACTTAACATGGCATTTTTAGTAAGCTCACTATATGCTTGATAATAAATAAAACAAGGTCTTCTAAAGTGTAAACGATAAGGTGTTCTTCCTCCATCGCTAATCATATAAAAGCCTAACTCACCATTTGCTCCTTCTACACTTTGGTAAACTTCACCTTTTGGAATAGCAGTTTCGCCCATTATAATTTTAAAATGATAAATTAAAGCTTCCATGTTGTTGTAAACTTCTTCTTTTGGTGGTAAGAAAAAATCTGGAACATCAGCTTTAAATGGCTCATCTTTAGGCATGTTTTTAATAGCCTGTCTAATAATTTCTAACGAATTCCACATTTCGTGTTGGCGCACCATAAAACGATCATAAGTATCGCCACTTTGGCCAATTGGCACATCAAATTTAAAGTCTTGATATGACGAGTATGGATTCATAACACGCACATCATAATCAACCCCTGCGGCACGTAAATTAGGGCCAGTAAAACTGTAGCTTAAAGCCATTTCTGCACTAATTGGGCCGCAATTAATTGTGCGATCCATAAATATTTTATTACGTTCTAGTAAGTTTGTAAACTCTTGAAGAGCTTTTGGATAATGCTCAAGAAAGTAATGAATTTTATCCCAAGTTTCTTTAGTCCATTCTTTATCAAAACCACCAATACGACCAATGTTAGTTGTTAATCTTGCCCCACAAATACTTTCATAAATTTCATAAATTTTTTCGCGCCATTGAAAAATATATAAAAATCCTGTCATAGCACCAGTATCAACACCTATAACAGAGTTGCAAATTAAATGATCTGCAATACGCGCTAACTCCATAATAATTACACGCATGTAATCTACTTTTTTAGGAATTTTAACTCCTAATAGTTTTTCAACTGTCATATCCCAACCAATGTTATTAATTGGAGATGAGCAGTAGTTTAATCTATCTGTTAGTGGGCGTATTTGGTTGTAAGGTCTTCGTTCTGCAATTTTTTCAAAAGCACGATGAATATATCCTACGGTAGATGTAGCTTTAATAATCCGTTCCCCATCCATTTCCAGGATATTCTGGAAAACGCCATGGGTAGCCGGGTGTGTAGGCCCCAGGTTCAGGGTGGTTGTCTGCTTCTCAATGGAACCTTCCGGTAAAACAATATGGTCACTCATAAATAATCAATTAGTAAGCCTGTCAAACAGGGTGCTGTTTTTAGAAACCTGTAATCATCTTCCAAACATTTCATCATCCTTATCAATCCTTGTCTGGTCTTCCAGCGGGTATTCCTTCCTTAACGGGAAGTAATCCATTTCCTCCACATTCAGAATCCTGATCAGGTTGGGGTGGCCTTTAAAATTCACGCCAAAAAAATCATAGGTTTCCCTTTCCATGAAATTGGCCGTTTTGTACAAAGCGGTGGCACTGAATACATCCGGTTGGTTGATATCGGTATAAACCTTTAACCTGATTCGAACATTGTCAACCAGGTTGTGGAGGTGATATACAACAGCCAGCTCGGCTCCTTTATTATCCGGGTAATGCACTGCCTGCAGGTCTGTGAGGAACCTGAAACGCAGTTCTTCATCATCAAAAAGGTATTGTAACACTTTCAGGTTATAGTCTTTAGGGGCCGTGAAGGTGAGCATGCCATACGGCTCCTGCCAATCGGTAAGTATGTCAGCAAACTTTTCTGTGAGTTTCTGTTTAATCCTATCGTTTTGTAATGACATCCTGCTCTTAACTTTTACACTTCAGCAAATGCTGATGATTTTGAATATGATGCCGGATAAGTAATCCTGCCCGGCATAATTTATTATTGTATGCCGTAGCTGTTCATCAGTTCCTTGTACTGGTCACTATATCTCCTGCGCAATCCTTCTGCATTAACCAGTTCCTGTATTTTAAGGAACCCATCCAGGATGGCTTCCGGCCTGGGCGGGCAACCGGGCACATATACATCTACCGGTATTACCTGGTCGATTCCCTGTAACACTGAATAAGTATCGAATATACCTCCACTGCTGGCACAGGCACCTACAGCCAGCACCCAGCGGGGTTCAGCCATTTGCAGGTATACCTGCCGCAGTACCGGACCCATTTTTTTTGAAATGGTACCCATTACCATCAGCAGGTCGCACTGGCGGGGCGAGAAACTCATTCTTTCTGCGCCAAACCTTGCCAGGTCATAATGACTGGCTGCTGTAGCCATAAATTCTATTCCGCAGCATGATGTGGCAAAAGGCAACGGCCAGATAGAGTTTTTCCGGGCCAGGCTAACCACTTTTTCAAAATTTGTAGCCATAAACCCCTCTCCCATATACCCTTCGGGAATTCCTTCAAACTTAGTGGTAGTATTAAACTGAACCGGACGAGACATATTCTTGATTTGGAAATTTGGAGATGATAACAGTTGTTACATTCTAAATGTTTTTATACAATTCAACTTTATAAATTTATTTAACATGTAATCATTAATCCTCCCATTTAAGGGCACCTTTCTTAAATATATATATAAACCCTGCAACAAATAAACTTACAAAAAGTACTACCGCCTTAAAGCCTTCCCAGCCCAAACTCCTGAAATTGACTGCATACGGGTAAAAAAAGATCACTTCTACATCAAACAGGACAAACAGGATGGCCACCAGGAAATACTTGATAGCCATTGGCTGGCGGGCATTTCCACGGATTTCAATACCGCTTTCAAAATTCTGGAGTTTATCTGCTGTTTTTCGTTTGGGGCCTAAAAAATCTGAACCAATGATAATCGTAATTATCAACCCAATGGCAAAAACCGCCTGCAGAGCGATGGGTAAATAATTTTCTGCATTGTTAACATTCACCTGTAACAGGAAAAAATCCATATGCTGCTGTTATTTATAAGTGTCAGCAAAAATAACGCAGTAATAGTAATATACAATGATGAAAAAAATATTTTAATAAATTAAAAGCCTGTTGTTAAACAACAGGCTTTCATGTATTGTGTTATACTATTTTTTAGGCGGTGCCGGAGGAACCGGAGGCGCTTTAGGTTTATTAGCAGGCTGCTTTTTAACCTGGGCTTTCGGATCGTTTTTAGAAATAAACTCCCTGTTAGAAATCAATTGCTGGTCGGTTGGATCCAGGGCAATGGCCTTATCAACATAAATAAGGGCTGAGTCCTGGCTCTTCTGAACGTTATAATAATATTCAATAAAATATTTATACGCACCAACCAATTGTGTTTTCACTTTTTCCTTATCAGCAGCTGCTTCACCAACCTGTACTGTTTTAAGGTATGGCGCCACTGCCAGACCCTGTGCCCCTGTTGAATCGATGGCAGCATACGCCTTACTTACCATATAATACCCAAAAATATCATCCGGGAACTTATTGATGTATTTATTGAACACCTGTATCGATGAATCAAACACATTTGCCCTGAAGAAACTGTATCCGGCGTTATACAGGTCAACTTTTCCATAATCTTTCTTTACGTCCAGGATCTTTGAATACCAGCTGGCGGCCTGCAGGTAACTCTTCTGGTTTTCAAACACCTGCCCCATTGATTTCAGGTATTTCACTTTATTGGGTACGATACTGTCCATTTCTACCGCTTTATCAATCATTTCACCTGCTTTCATTTCATTTCCGGGGAATTTCAGTAAAACGGCTGCATAGGTTGCATAATCACCGCCACCTATTTTTTCCGGCACCTGCCTCCTGAAATATTCTTCAAATGAATTTTTTTCATTTACAGAATCTTTCAGTTTACTATATGCATATGCCTTTAAACCAAACAGGTTTGGATATGGATTGGCTCCGCCGGCAGCGATACATTCATCTGCCTTGGCAATGGCTTCGTTAAACAAACCCTGTGCATATTTCAGTGAAGCCCTGTAATAACAGGCTTTGGGATCATCATCAGAATTAGACAACCATTTCTCCAGGTATTCTGCCGAACGTGATACGTTATTTTCGTAATAATAATTAAACAGGTTATTATAAACGGGGGCATATTTAGGGTCCATCGCAATCGCATCATTAAAATACTTCATATAAATTGGTTCCTGGGCCACTCCCTGGGTCTGGTAAACTTTACCAATCCTGTAAGCTGCCCTTGCGTATTTAGGGTTCAATGCCAAAGCTGCTTCATATGACAGGATCGCATTTCCGCCATCATAAAATTTACGGTAAGCATCCCCCAGATTTGCATATACATCCGGGTCATTGAATTTTTTTACCTGGGTAGCCTGTTTAAGCTTTTCAATAGCATAAGCCGCATCACCGTTTTTAGAATCAGGATTCCCATTGGCAAAACCAACTGCATTTAAAACAGCAATGCTCTTGCCCTGGCTTAGTGAAATGGCCGTTTCAAACCTGTTCCTGGCGTCTTGTTTTTTGCCTTCAATCAATTCAATATGGCCCATGCCGGCAATGAGTAAAGGGCTGTTTGGGCTGGCGGCCAGTTTAGACTGGTATAAAGCCTTTGCATCTGCAATGTCTTTCGCCGTAACTTCTCCAGATGACAGGTAAGTCTGGCCAAGCCAATAGGCAGCTTCTTCATTTGCAGGATTAGCGTCCAGCATTTTCTGAAAAATCTCCCTTGCACTTTTAAATCTTTCGTAATACATCATCAATTTACCGTCTTCGATGCTCTGAGCGGAAATAATGCCTGCCTGAAAAACCAATGACAATAACAACAAACCTGATTTGATCTTTTTCATCTGAATTTATTTATTCTTTTGTTATTTGACTACTGCAATGTTATAAAAATATATAACAAACCGTTAAAGCAATCCTATTTTTATTTCTGTTTACTGTTCAACTTCACCCGCCTGATATCAAAATCCATCACGGTACCCAGGTAAGCCCTTTTAAAGATCAATTGCCCTCTTTCAGATTTTAAAAAAGCGGCAAATGATGCGGCAGGGCCATAATAATTTTCCTTGGTTATATAATATAACCCTCTTACCAGCGGGTAACGCCTGGTACCGATGCTTTCCTGTAAAGGTTTTACAAATGGCTGCCCGCTGCAAAATCCACATTGTACATATGCTATTTTAACTTTTTTAAGCATATTCAACTGGGATGTGTCTTCCGGGTTACCTATCCAGCTTATTCCTACCAGCCCGATCGCCTTTTCATTTCCGGCAATGAATTCAATCACATCGCGGCTGTTTTTTGCAGCTTTTACAACAGATGTATCAAATTTCTTCCCCTTTACTATTGAATCACTGATAAACCGGACAGCACTGGTGGCACTTAACCCGTCGAATACTACCGGCTGGTCACGGTATGCTTCGCCGGTTAAATGTTGCTGTAACCGGTTTATCGTATACAGGGTATCATCGCTTTTACTATTAACCAGCAGCGCTACAGCATCAGTAGCCACTTTATCCCAGGATGGATGATATCCCAGTGAATCATACATGTATTTGTCTTCCCGTTCTGTTAAACCACGGGTTATAATTACCATACTGTTCAGCGTATCCCTGAAATAATCTTTCAAACAGGCCGCTTCCGGTTTATAGGTAGCAATAACACGGGTTTGCGGGTATGCTGATTCAAATACTTTTATCTGTTCCTCCAAAACAGGGCGGAATGACTCATCTGCGCTGAGGTAAATATTCCCGGGTAAAGGGCCGGCTTCTTTATCCTTTTTATCTGCTGCATTATTACAACCGGCAACAACCAGGAAAGCGACAAATAACAGGCATACACCCTTGCATTGCTTTTTAATCATCGCTCCTTTAAATAGTTTTTCTTTATTCCCCTGTAAATCCTGAATATGCCATAGATAAAACATATGATGCCAAAGATTCGCAACGTAGCATCATCGTATCTTGTTTCCAGCCCTGTATTGAAATATTTCACAAAGACCAGGAATACACCCATCGCCGTCCATAAGAATCCCATACCAAGGTCCATTACGCTCCTCATACGTATATACCCTTTATCTTTTGCACTCAGTTGTTCTTTTTCAAACTCTTCCAGCGACATGTTTTCTTTATTATATATATGACAGGATGAAATGGCAATTTACATTTTTATTTTCCTTTTTTAATCCTGGCCCATAAACTTAACAGGTAAAGAATAATAAACGGAAACATCCTCACCGGCATTTTTTCCCGGATTCCATGCCGGCATTTTTTTCAATACACGGATCACTTCATTATTAAAAATCCTGCCTCCGTCTTCTGTAACCTCAAACCCCCTTAAGTGGCCGTCATAACCAACTACAAACTTTATTTTAACCGAAACCACCTGTCCGTTATCCAGGTCTGCAGGGTTTTGCAGGTTCCTTTGCAGGAACCTCAGCAAAGCTTCTTCGCCGCCTGGAAAAGATGGAGGAATATCTGCATAGGGAAGAGGTACTTTTCTATCGGCGATCTTATTAGTATCAGGTTTAATTTTATTATCTGTTGCAGAGGCATTTCCAGTAACTGTGCGGCTATCCCCGCCGGCCGCACCGGCATTGGTCGTACCTGCTATTATCAGGCTGTCCAGGTTGGAGGCAAGCCTGGTTGCATGATTATCTGTAAAATGAATACGGGAAACAAATGCCTGGGTTGCGGCAATCGGTTTAACAGAAGGCTTTTTTGGTAAAACCGGTTTTTGCGGAAGCTTTGGCTTTTCCATCAATGGTTTAATTTCACGCAATTCATGGCCTGATGGAATGGCATACAGCACCGGTATTGTTTTTCCAGGCTTTCCAAAAATGAACAACCATACCATCATCAAGGTTACAAACAGGAAAGTAATTCCCATAGAAGTAAACAGCCGGTTGTTATAAAATTTTCTCAACGTATATGCACCATATGCTTTGTTTCTGTTCTCAAAGATGATATCCAGTATGTGTGCATTTAATACCTGTTCAGATTTCATGTTGTTTGGTATTAACTGTTAATAATAATTGTTTACAGGCTGCCTGCATCTATGATGCGGGCTGCCGGGAAATCCATAACCGGGTATCATAATAAAAGTTATATGTGGCATAAGCCGGTCTATATTTATTCCAACGGTAGTTTACTGCTTACCGGTAACAGTTATATTTGCAGCATGAAAATTTTGATGGTATGCCTCGGCAATATTTGCAGAAGCCCGCTGGCAGAAGGGATTTTACAGGAAAAAGCCAATAAAGCCGGCCTCAACTGGATAGTAGAAAGTGCTGGTACAAACGGTTTTCATACCGGCGAACAACCACATCACCTGAGCCGGAAAGTAGCCCTAATGAACGGGATTGACATCAGCAACCAGGTTGCCTGCCGGTTTACCAAAAATGATTTCAGCAGGTACGACAGGATCTATGCTATGGCAAATGATGTATTGCGTGATATAAAGAAGATTGCCGCAGAACAATTTGACGAATCAAAAGTTGAATTACTGATGAATGAATCATTTCCGGGCAAAAACCTTGACGTGCCTGATCCCTGGTCCGGCCCGGAATCAGGGTATCACAAAGTGTATGAACTGATCAGCACCGCCTGTGATTCAATTATTACAAAGCATATGGCAAATCAAAAACAACCAGTGAACAGCTAATGGCAAAACCATCCATACCGCAGGGCATGAGGGATTTTCCTGCAGAAACAGTCAGGAAAAGGAATTACATATTTCAAACCACCAGGAGTGTATTTGAACTATATGGATTTCAGCCGCTTGAAACGCCAGCTATGGAAAACCTGGATACGCTGATGGGAAAATATGGCGAGGAGGGTGATAAACTGATATTCAAAATCCTGAACAATGGCTTAAACGACCCTAAAAATGCTGATAAAGCCAGGGAAGGATTTGAAAAATTAATGACCGGAAAACATACGGCGGCTTTAACTGAAAGGGCTTTAAAATATGACCTTACCATCCCGTTTGCCAGGTATGTTGCCATGAATCACGGGCAACTAACCTTTCCGTATAAACGCTACCAGGTACAGCCTGTCTGGCGTGCAGACAGGCCACAACGGGGCCGCTACCGCGAATTCACCCAATGTGATGCCGATGTGGTAGGCAGCAAATCGCTGATCAACGAAATTGAACTGGCCAATGTCTATCATGATGTATTCACCAGGCTTGGCTTGCAGGAATATGAGCTTAGAATCAATAACCGCAAGATACTGATGGGGCTGGCTTCCTTATGCGGCGGTGCCGAAAGAATGACCGACATCACGGTTGCCATAGATAAACTGGATAAGATAGGTATTGAAAAAGTAAGGGCAGAATTAACCTCAAAAGGGTTAGAAAATGACCAGGTTATTGTAATAGAGAATTATCTGTCTATCAGCGGAAGCAATGAAGAAAAGCTTACAGCCATCCGGCAATTGTTCAGTGAAAATGCTGAAGCCATGGCGGGTATTGAAGAAACTACGTTCATCCTTCAACAAGCTCCCGGTTGTAACCTGGTATTAGACCTTACCCTTGCCAGGGGATTGAATTATTATACCGGAACCATTTTTGAAGCGAAAGCGCCGCCTCAGGTTCAAATGGGCAGCATTGGTGGCGGCGGACGTTATGATGACCTTACCGGACTGTTCGGATTACCTGGTATGCCGGGGGTTGGTATCAGTTTTGGTATTGACAGGATATATGACGTGATGGAAGAAATGAACCTGTTTCCGGGAAACCTGCTTACCGGAACCCAAGTGCTTTTCTTTAACATGGGGATGGAAGAAAGCCTGTATACGATGAAATGTATGAAAACCCTGAGGCAAAACGGCATTTCATGCGAATTGTACCATGAAACAGTAAAATTGGATAAACAATTCAGGTATGCCGACAAGAAACAGATTCCTTATGCAGTTATCATTGGCAGCAAAGAAATGCAAAGCAGTGAAGCCCTCGTAAAAAACCTTCAGTCCGGCATACAGGAAACGGTACCGGTTGACAAATTATCTTTATTTTTCAAAAACAAAAACTAAACGGGTTACTTAAACAGTTTTCCCGAATAAATTAAAAATCAATTTATGAAATCAATTATGAAGTACCCCGTATTATGCTGCATCCTTGCAGTATTTATATTAAGCTCCTGCAGCAAAAGCAACAAGGAAGGAAGGCATATACCTGCAGAAGCCAGTTTCGTGATGCACTTCAACGGCGCTTCGCTCACATCTAAGCTGCCCTGGGAAGAGATCAGGAAAAATGAACTGATTGAATGTAAAATTAAGGTACCAGTTTGCCCATGACCCGGTTCTTGCACTGACATACCCATCTGAAACAAAAATCCATCCATTAAAATATTGCCCAAACTGATTGTTCATCGCCACTGAAAATCTCCGGCGGGTGTTGCTGAGAAAATTGAGGCTGCCGTAGTTATACCAGTAAACCGAATTGGAATCCAGCATCTTCGAACCGGTATTGGTTGGATCAAATCCTCCATTGTAAAGTCTGGTGTAAGCTCTGTTCAGGTTTAAGGTGATGGCAGCGGTTGAT
>CALKVC010000070.1 GCA_937996595.1 uncultured Chitinophagaceae bacterium | reverse complement strand
AAAGGTGGCGTTGACTAATGTAAATTTTATACTTAATAAATAAAGTTAGCGAACAGTTTTACGGTTAATGTTTCAGGGCACCCAAAATAACTGTCATACATATGACTGATAATAATCATTCAGTATAAATAACAACTGTATTTCCTTGCATCAATTTTAGTAGTATGAGTAAATTTCCTTCAGACATTGAAATAGCACAGGCTGCCAGTATCAGGCATATAAAGGAAGTAGCAGCCAGCCTTGGTTTATCTCCCGACGATATCGAATATTATGGAAAATATAAGGCTAAGATATTGCTGAGGCTTATTGATGAACAGAAAGTCAGGAAAAGCCACCTGGTACTGGTTACAGCTATAACGCCAACACCGGCAGGGGAAGGTAAAACCACAACTACCATCGGCCTTACAGACGGGCTGAACGCCATCAGTAAAAAAGCCATGGCTGTACTCAGGGAGCCTTCATTAGGCCCGGTGTTCGGCATGAAAGGGGGCGCTGCCGGCGGCGGGTACTCGCAGGTGATTCCGATGGAAGACATCAACCTCCATTTTACCGGTGATTTCTCGGCAATAGAAAAAGCCAATAACCTGTTAAGTGCCATGATAGACAACGACCTGCATAAGAAAGACGGCGGGTTGCACTTAGATCCCAGGTCAATAGTATGGAAACGGGTGGTAGACCTGAATGACAGGGCGCTCAGGAATATTGTAATCGGGCTTGGCGGGCCAAATGATGGTATGCCCAGGCAGGATGGGTTCAACATAACTCCGGCTTCAGAAATCATGGCTATTTTATGCCTTTGTACGGGCATCGATGACCTGAAAAGAAGGTTGGGCAATATCTATATTGGAAGTAACGTAAACGGGCAACCGGTTTTTGCCCGTGATTTGAAAGCGGTTGGAGCCATGGCTATTTTACTGAAAGATGCCATAAAACCAAATCTTGTTCAAACACTGGAAGGGAACCCGGCAATCCTGCATGGCGGACCATTTGCCAGTATTGCACAGGGAACCAATTCTGTGATTGCTACAAAAATGGGTTTATCGCTCAGCGAATATGTTGTAACCGAAGCCGGTTTTGGGGCAGACCTGGGAGCCGAAAAATTCTTCAACATAAAATGTGTGGCGGCAGGATTGAAACCGGAAGCCGTAGTGATAGTGGCTACCATCAGGGCGTTGAGGCATCACGGCGGAGCAAAAAAAGATATGCTGGGAACACCGGATCCTGATAAAGTACGTGCAGGATTTTCCAACCTGGAGAAACATATAGAGAATGTTATGAGCTTTGGCATGAAGCCGATTGTAGCCATTAATTTATTTCCGGGAGATAGCCCGGATGAGATTGCACTCGTTCAGGAACTTTGCCGGCAGGATGACATTGAGGCGGTTGTATGTAAAGGCTTTTCAGAGGGTGGAAAAGGTATGACCGATCTGGCAAAAGCAGTATCGCAGTCAGTTGATAACAAAGAAAATGCCTTTCATACTTTATATGAACATGATATCAGTATTGAAGATAAGATTCATACGATTGCAACCATCCTCTATGGCGCTAAAGACGTAGCCTATTCTGCCAGGGCAAGAACACAACTGAAACGCATAAATGAACTGGGCTTTAACAAAATGCCGGTTTGTATGGCGAAAACGCCCAAAAGCCTCTCAGATGATGAACGTAAAACAGGCAGACCAACTGATTTTGTTGTAACCGTAAGGGAGTTTGAAATAGCCAGCGGGGCTGGTTTCGTGATACCGATACTGGGCGATATGATGCGTATGCCCGGACTGCCTAATATTCCTGCTGCAGAAAACATGGATATTGATGAAAACGGAAAGATAACAGGATTGAGCTGATTTGAAAAAAATGCATAAATTACTTCCTCTGATTCCGGTTTTTGCATTACAACATTTGCGGAATTAAAAATTTAAAACAAACATACAGATGCCTGAAAAAAACGAAACCTTACAGGTGAAAGCAAACGATTTTTTGTTCAGCGTTTCCGAACAGGAAGCCGGGGAAGCCAACCTGGTAAAAAGAAATGACTGCGATTATCATATCATTAAGGATAATCGTTCTGTAAATGCGCGGGTATTGGAAACAGATGCTACCGGTAAGAAAATGACTGTTGAAGTGGAAGGTGCATCATATGAAGTGGAAATAAAGGATGAACTGGACCAGGTATTGCAGAAAATGGGATTTGGTTCCGTTTCACAGAAACATATAAAAAAGATTAAAGCACCAATGCCCGGACTGGTACTGGAAATTTCTGTGAAGGAAGGGCAGGAAGTGCTGGAGGGTGAAAAACTGCTGATACTGGAAGCTATGAAAATGGAAAACAGTATTGTGATACATGCCAATGCAACCATCAAGACAATCAACATTAAGAAAGGCCAGGCCGTTGAGAAAGGCCAGGTGTTGATTGAACTGGAATAACGGTTAGCAGTACATGGAAATAATGAAAAAAAATATTAATGGAGGAAAAAAGATTCAAATGAAAAAAATTCTGGTTGCCAACAGGGGAGAGATCGCACTTAGGATCATGAGAACCATCCGGAAGATGGGCATAAAATCTGTTGCCGTATATTCTGAAGCAGACAGGGATTCCCCGCATGTGCATTTTGCCGATGAAGCAGTTTGCCTGGGCGCACCGCCTTCAAACCAGTCGTACCTGCTGGGCGACAAGATTATCGATTTTTGCAGGCAGTTGGGCGTGGATGGCATACATCCCGGGTACGGATTTCTGAGTGAGAACGCAGATTTTGCACAAAAAGTAACAGATGCCGGCATCATTTTCATTGGCCCTGGGCCCGAAGCCATGAGGGTGATGGGTTCTAAACTGGCTGCAAAGGATTGTGTGAAAGCATACAATATACCGATGGTTCCCGGCATCGACCAGGCCATTGAAGATGTTGTATATGCCAAGAAAGTGGCTAACGATATCGGTTATCCGATATTGATCAAGGCTTCTGCCGGCGGGGGCGGCAAGGGGATGCGTATTGTTGAAAAAGAAGCAGAATTTGAAGAACAGATGAACAGGGCCATCAGCGAAGCGAAATCTTCATTTGGTGACGGTTCAGTCTTTATTGAGAAATATGTAACATCTCCCAGGCATGTGGAAATACAGGTGCTGGCAGATAATTTCGGGAATACGGTACACCTCTTTGAACGGGAATGCAGCATCCAGCGCAGGCACCAGAAAGTGGTGGAAGAATCCCCCTCTGCTGTGCTTACACCCGAATTGCGTAAGAAAATGGGAGAGGCGGCCGTGATGGTTGCAAAATCATGTAATTATACCAGTACCGGAACCGTTGAATTCCTGATGGACGATAAACTGAATTTTTATTTCCTGGAAATGAATACAAGGTTACAGGTAGAACACCCGGTAACAGAAATGATAACCGGCATAGACCTGGTGGAAGAGCAGATAAAAATTGCAAGGGGAGAAAAGCTGGGGTTCACACAGGATGATCTGAAGATTCATGGCCATGCCATTGAACTGCGCGTATATGCAGAAGACCCGCTGAATAATTTCCTTCCTTCAATTGGAACCCTGCAGAAATATGTTAAACCAGCAGGTGAAGGCATAAGGGTTGATGACGGGTATGAAGAAGGAATGTCAATTCCCATCTACTACGATCCTATGATTGCCAAACTGGCCGTATGGGGCAAGAACCGTACAGAGGCCATACAGAAGATGAAAGAAGCAATCCGTGATTACAGGATAGAAGGCGTTTCAACAACCATGCCGTTTGGAACATTCGTATTTGAACATGATGCATTTGTTTCAGGTCATTTTGATACGCATTTTGTTAAGAACCACTATACACCGGATATGATTAGGGAAAAACAAAAAGAACATGCCGCCATAGCAGCATTGGTAGCCGTACGGCACTGGATGGAAAAAAAGAAAGTGGTACATGCAGTTGAAAACCGGTCTACCAGTTGGAAACGCAGGCTGGCTAAATGATCATATTTAAAATGTAAATGAATGAAATCAAAAACAGATATATTAAAAGAGAAACTGGAACTGAGCAAAGCGGGTGGGGGTGCAGAACGAAACGCAAAGCAGCATCAGAAAGGTAAATTAACAGCCCGTGAGCGGGTTTGTTTGCTGATGGATCCCGGTAGTTTTGAAGAAATTGGCGGGTTGGTTATACACCGTACCAAAGATTTTGGTATGGAAAACCAGCAGTATTACGGTGACGGCGTAATTACAGGTTATGGTACCGTTAATGGCAAACTGGTTTATGTTTTTGCCCAGGATTTTACCGTATTTGGTGGCGCCCTTTCTGAAACGCATGCAGAAAAGATCTGCAGGATAATGGATATGGCGATGAAAACCGGGGCACCGCTTATCGGGCTTAACGACTCAGGAGGCGCCAGGATACAGGAAGGCGTGCGGTCGCTGGGAGGCTATGCAGATATATTCTTCCGAAATGTTCAGGCATCGGGTGTTATTCCACAGATTTCAGCTATCATGGGCCCCTGTGCCGGCGGTGCAGTGTATTCACCAGCCATGACAGATTTCACCATTATGGTGGAAAACAGCAGTTATATGTTTGTAACAGGGCCTAATGTTGTTAAGACAGTTACCAATGAGGAAGTAACATCCGAAGAGCTCGGAGGTGCGTCTACGCATTCCATTAAGTCGGGCGTAACACACCTTACTGCACCAAATGATATGGAGTGTATTGAACAGGTGAAGAAATTGTTAAGTTACATGCCGCAGAACTGCGAGGATGTGGTTCCTAAAATTCCGTACAAACCCGGAGATGAAACCAGGGAAGAACTGGAAGGTATAGTACCTGAAAGTGCCAATCAGCCGTATGATATGCGAAATGTAATCAATGGTATTTGTGATACCGATTCATTCTTTGAGATCCACAAGGATTTTGCAGATAACATGGTAGTAGGATTTGCAAGGATTGCAGGCCGGAGTATCGGTATTGTTGCTAATCAGCCCATGTGCCTGGCCGGTGTATTGGATATCAACAGTTCGGTGAAAGGCGCCAGGTTCACCCGTTTCTGCGATTGCTTCAATATACCGTTGATGGTACTCGTGGATGTGCCCGGTTTTCTGCCCGGCACCGACCAGGAATGGAATGGGATCATTACCAATGGTGCCAAATTATTGTACGCGTTGAGTGAAGCCACCGTGCCAAGGGTTACGGTTATCACCCGGAAAGCGTATGGCGGTGCTTACGATGTAATGAATTCTAAACACATTGGCGCCGATATGAACTATGCCTGGCCTACAGCGGAAATAGCCGTTATGGGAGCCAGAGGAGCCAGTGAGATCATATTCAAGAATGAAATAGCCGTTTCTCCCGACCCTGTAAAGAAACTGCAGGAGAAGGAAGCTGAATATGCAGCCTTGTTTGCCAATCCTTATACCGCGGCAGAACGCGGTTTCATTGATGAAGTGATAACGCCCAGGGAAACCAGGATAAAGATGATCAAAGCCTTTGCCATGCTGGAAAACAAGGTGGCTAAAAGGCCCAGGAAGAAACATGGGAATATTCCTTTATAAACCCCGCAGTTTAACTGAATAAAAGTATCAGCAACTGGGCTGCTATTATCCGCATGATCATGGTAAGCGGGTACACGGTAGCGTAAGTAACTGAAGGGATATCGCTACCGGCCAGTTTTGTTGCAAAAGCCAGTGCCGGCGGGTCGGTTGATGCGCCGGCCAGTAATCCGCAAATTTCAAAATAGGTTTTCTTGAAAAATTTCCTGGCAATGATGCCTCCGGTAATCAGCGGTATCACGGTTATGGCAATTCCCATCGCCATCCAGGTGAATCCCCGGCCATCGGCAAAGGCAACTGAAAGGTTTTTTCCACTGCTAAGCCCTACACTTGCCAGGAACAGGCTGATACCCAGTTCGCGTATCATGAGGTTGGCACTGTTGGTGGTGTAGTTGGTCAGGTAGAATATGTTCCCGAACCTGCTCAGGAGCAAAGCAATGATCAAAGGACCGCCGGCCATCCCTATTTTTACGGCCACAGGCATCCCCGGGAAATGGAATGGAATGCTGCCGGCAACAACCCCCAGCAGGATACCGAAAAAAATCGGTGCCAGGTCGGGCACTTCCAGCTTTTTTTCTGAGTTCCCGAATGCTTCAGCAACGGCATTGACGCCTTCCTCCGTACCTACCACTTTTATGACATCGCCTAATTGCAGGTATATATCACCGTGAGGTACCATCTCAAAACCGGCCCTTTTCAGGCGTGTTAGGGTGAAATTATGCTGGAACAGTTCAGGGAGGTCACCCAGGCGTTTATGCGTTACCGATTTTTTCGTTACAATGATAGACCTGGCAATCAGGTTACTCTCCGCCGATGTCTTCAGGTTAATGTCGCTTAAGGGGCCTATGATCAGCTTCAACTGTTCAACTTCCTTCCTGGAAGAAACAATCAGCAATACATCATGTTCAGCCAATACGGTATCAGTAGACGGTGTTATTATTTCTCCTTTGTGCAGCATGCGTGATACGATCACCTTTTCTTTCAGCATATCAAAAACTTTTCCAAGCGTTTGACCGGCCAGCATCTTATTCTCCAAATTATAATGGTTTGAAACCGGTTTGTCTGCCCTTATCACATTCAGTTTCCGGTGCATTTCCTGTTCACTTTCTATGTTAATTGAAAATATCCTTTTCAAAATAAGTAAGGAACCAATGATACCGAATACACCCAATGGGTATGTTACGGCATATGCCAGGGTGATCAGCGATTTGTCCGTTCCTGTTATATTCAGGTCGCTTACAGCCGCCTGTGCCGCAGCCAGTCCGGGCGTATTGGTTACCGCACCACTCATGATGCCTGCCATAACAGAAATATGGTTGTGGCTCAGGAAATATAGAATAACTGTGATGAAAATACCTGTAAATACGATGAATGCCGCCAGCAGGTTATTTTTCAGGGCATTCTTCTTTAAGCTGGCAAAAAATCCCGGGCCAACCTGTAACCCGATGGAGTAGACGAAGAGTATCAATCCGAATTCCTTCAGGAAATGGCCGGTATGTTCATCAATGGTAATTCCCAGGTAAGATAATAGCATACCTATGAATAAAACCCATGTTACACCCAAAGAAATGCCCATCAGTTTTATCCTCCCAAGCCAAATACCAGATGATATTACTAAGGCGAAAATCAGGATAGTCTGTGCTGTTGAAACCTGGGTAAATAGTTCAGTAATCCAGTTATACATCATGTAGGGTTTAAAAAAGGCAACAGGGGTTTTGCCTGTTGCCTCAATTACTTTTTATGTACAGGCATTGAAAAGCATATATGCCCGGTCAGTTATTTTCAGGTTCCAGCCTCCATTTTTCGGGAGAGCGCCACAACGCTGATAATAGCAATTCCCGCATGAAAAAGAATTCTTTTGGCAACTTATCGTATATGTTTTCAAAAAGCTCTTCATGAGATAATAGCTCCTGTTTGCCGGGTTCCCTTTCCACCGACATGATCTTGGTAAAATCTTCCCTGGAAAAATTTTCCATGCCTCTCCAGTCGATGTCTTCATAACGAGGCATCCATCCGATCGGGCTTTCCACGGATGAAGCGCGGCCACGGATACGCTGGATAATCCAGATCAGTACACGGGTGTTTTCACTGAATCCGGGCCAGAGGAATTTTCCGTTTTCATCTTTCTTGAACCAGTTTACACCAAATATCCTTGGTGCATTGGGAAGGTTTCTGCCAAACTGTAACCAGTGGTTCACATAATCTCCGATATGATATCCCATGAAAGGAAGCATGGCAAACGGATCGCGGCGAACTTTTCCTATTTCACCAAAAGCCGCTGCAGTGGTTTCACTGCCCATGGTTGTTGCAAGGTACACGCCAAAATTCCAGTTGAATGACTGGTAAACCAGTGGTACGCCGGTACTTCTTCTTCCTCCGAAAATGAAGCCGTCAATTGGTACACCTTTTACATCGTCCCACTTATCATCCAGCGCCGGGTTTTGATAAGCCGGTGCGGTAAACCTGGAATTGGGATGTGCGGCTGGTTTGCCACTTGCAGGGTCCCATGGTTTTCCATGCCAGTCGGTAAGCCCTTCAGGAGCTTCAGGCGTTAAACCTTCCCACCACACATCTTTGTCTTTCGTTATGGCCACATTTGTGAAAATGGTATTGGCCCTGATGCTTTCCATCGCATTCGGGTTTGTTTTATAATTGGTGCCCGGCGCTACCCCAAAATACCCAGATTCAGGGTTTATGGCAAACAATTGCCCATCGCCGGCTTTATGAATCCATGCAATATCGTCCCCAACCGTAGTTAATTTCCAGCCTTCAAATTCTTTGGGCGGTATCAGCATGGCAAAATTCGTTTTCCCGCAGGCGCTTGGGAATGCCGCTGCCACATAGTTTTTTTTCTTGTCGGGTGACTCAACGCCCATAATCAGCATATGCTCGGCCAGCCAGCCTTCTTCGCGTCCCATTACAGATGCAATACGCAAAGCGAAACATTTTTTTCCCATCAATGCATTGCCGCCATACCCGCTGCCATATGAAATGATCATGCGTTCATCGGGGAAATGCGAAATATATTTCACATCCGGATTGCAGGGCCACTTGCTTTCTTCCATTCCGTTTTCTATTGGGGCGCCAACAGAGTGCATACATTTTACAAAACTGTTCTTTTGAATATAGGGAAGTACGTTTTCGCCCATCCTGGTCATGATGCGCATGTTAATAACAACATACTCCGAATCTGTTATTTCCACTCCATACCTGGCATAAGCTGAACCAACCGGCCCCATGCAAAAAGGTATCACATACATGGTGCGGCCTTTCATACAACCATCAAACAATGGATGCAAAGTCGCACGCATCTCGGCTGGCGCCATCCAGTTATTGGTGGGGCCGGCGTCTTCTTGCTTTTCGGAACAGATATAAGTACGATCTTCGACAC
>CALKVC010000069.1 GCA_937996595.1 uncultured Chitinophagaceae bacterium | reverse complement strand
GTACACTGATGGTAGAACTTTCCACATCGCCCAGGTCGTTGGAAAGCCTGCTCATGATATCGCCTTTCCGCTGCTCATTAAAATATCCGATCGGCAATTGCAGGATCTTTGCATACATGTTGCTGCGCATATCGTTTAGGATACGGTTACGGATTGGGTTTAAAAAATACATACTCAGGTATGCAAACAGGTTTTTAAGGATGATGGCAATAAACACCACCACGCATATGAGGATAAGGGCTTTTATATTGCCTCCCGGCTCATTGATCAGTTCATACAACCATTCCTTGAAATAATTCACCGGGTTTACCCTGCTGAAGAAACCGCTGCCCGTTACCGCCTTAAATGCAATTCCCTGATTGAAAATAAGCATGAGAAACGGGCTCAGCAGACCAAGCGACAATACCCCGAATATGGCCGATAGTATATTGAATCCAAAATAACTGAACACCAGCCTGGGATATTTCTTGATATAACGGAAAATGCTGCCTAAACTCTTCATGAATGGTTGTAAATATAAAAGCTGATAAAACCCTGCAAAGTAACTACTTTTACAGGTATTAAACGAGAAACCTATGTTGGAAGGCAAACGACAAAAACAAGTGGCATCAGTTTTGGAAAAGGAACTGAACGACATTTTCCAGCGGCTGGGCCTTTCTATGATGGATGGGGGTATGATTTCCATATCATCGGTAAAGATTACACCCGACCTGTTTGATGCCAGGATTTATCTTAGTTTTTTTAAGGTGAAGGATCCGGTAGAAGCACTAAAATCAATCAATGATAAAAGCTGGGAAATAAAAAGGGAACTTACCACAAGGGTAAGGCACCAGTTGCGTTCCATGCCACAGCTTACCTTTTATATTGATGACACGCTTGAATATGTTGACAAGATGGAACAACTGTTCAAAGAAATTAAAGTACAGGACGAAAAGAACAAACCAAAACCCTGAACAGGATCATGTACCTCCATTTTGCCTGGCGCTATTTTAAAGGAAAAAAATCTGCCAATGCCATTAATATCATTTCCTGGGTAACTACCGGTGTTATAGCATTTGCAACCTGCTGCCAGGTATTGGTACTAAGTGTTTTTAATGGTTTTGAAGGGTTGGTGCGGTCATTGTATTCATCCTTTTATTCCGATCTTAAAATTTTACCTGCAAAAGGGAAAACGATACTGCTTTCCCCAGCACAGATTCAACTGGTAAAACAGCATCCAGCTATAAGCAGCTTATCGCTGATAGCCGAAGAAAAAGCCCTGCTAAAAAATGGCGATGCACAATCTGTAGTAAATATCAAAGGTGTTGACGATAATTTCAGCAGGGTAAGCGGTGTGCCATCAAAACTTACTAAAGGTTCATTTAAAACCGGAACAGCAGAACATCCGGAACTGGTGATTGGTGCAGGCGTTCAGTATGCAGCCGGAATTACAGTTGCTGAAGCATTTGCCCCGGACATGCTTACCATCATCCTTCCTAAAAAAACGACTGTTCAAGCTGATCCCTATCAATCGTTAAGCGAGGGAAACGCTACAGCCAGCGCTGTTTTCGCCATCCAGGAAGATTTCGACAATAAATATGCTATCACCAATATCGGTTTTGTAAAACAGCAGATGGGATTAGGAGAACATGAATATACGGCTGCGGAAATTAAATTAAAGGATGTTTCTGAAACACAGCAGGCACAGGAAGCTTTGCAGCAACTTCTTGGAATCAATTACCAGGTAAAAACCAAATACGAGCAGAACAGCAACCTGTACAATACCATGAAGCTGGAGAAATGGGCTATATATGCGGTACTCACCCTTATATTAATCATTGCCGCTTTCAATATGGTGAGTGCTTTAACCATGCTGGTGCTGGAAAAAAAACAGGACATTGCAATCCTGAAAAGTATGGGAAGCCCTTCATCCATGATAAGAAGAATATTCTTGTCGGAAGGGTTGCTGCTGGCAAGTATTGGCGCTGTTACCGGAATAAGCCTTGCAATCATTATTTGTTTGCTGCAGGTAAAATACAAACTGATCAAATTGCAGGGAGGAACATTTTTAATAGATTATTTTCCGGTGAAACTGGTAGCTACCGATTTCTTACTGGTAGCAGGAACAGCTATGGCAATTGCTATTCTGGCAAGCTGGTTTCCGGCATTTAAGGCATCCCGTCAACCGGTTGAATTGAGGTAGTTTAAAACAGGTTGAAGTAAAAGGTAAAATGTACTTCAAACAACCGAAAAAGTACACTCAATCTCCAAATCATCCAATCTCCAAATTATCCAATCTCCAAATCAAACAATCAATAATCTCCCAATGTTTCAGGTAATTGCTCAAGCGCTTTTTTCAACTGTTCATCATTAGGTGCAATACCATGCCATTCGTGGCTTCCTTCCATAAAATCCACGCCTTTCCCCATAGATGTTTTCATCAGTATTACAACCGGTTTTCCTTTCCCGGTAAGTGATTTGGCTTTTTCCAGCCCGGCTACAACTGCTTCCATATCATTTCCCTCCATTTCCATGGTTGTCCATCCAAAAGCTTCAAATTTAGCCTGAAGGTTCCCCAGGCTCATTACTTTATCGGTTGGGCCGTCTATCTGTTGGCCGTTGTAGTCGATAGTGGCAACCAGGTTGTCCACTTGTTTATGGGCAGCAAACATGATAGCTTCCCAGTTTTGTCCTTCATTAAGTTCTCCGTCACCGTGCAGCGAATACACTATCCTATTGTCGTTGTTCAGTTTTTTGGTTAAGGCAGCACCAACGGCTACACTCATACCCTGACCGAGTGAACCACTGGCGATTCTTACGCCCGGTAATCCTTCATGGGTTGTTGGATGCCCTTGTAAACGGGTATTTATTTTTCTGAAAGTGGATAATTCTGAGATGGGGAAATAGCCGCTCCTGGCAAGCACACTGTAATAAAGGGGAGATATATGCCCGTTGCTTAGGAAAAAGAGGTCTTCATTTTTCCCATCCATGGTAAAATTGGTATCATGCTTCATTACCCTGAAGTATAAAGCAGTCAGAAATTCGGTACAACCGAGTGATCCGCCCGGGTGTCCGCTCTGTACTGCATGTACCATCCGTACAATATCCCTTCTAACCTGGGTGGCAATATCTGTAAGCTCACTCATATTATATAAATTACTGTTATTAAGTAGATTTAATACGGCTGCAAACCTACTTAATTCAATTCAGGATTAACAAAAAAACTATTCACCGGTGCACAATAATAACCCCTGTAAACAGCGTTACCAGTGGAGCATTTTGCACGGAATGCATGTTTTGCCATAAAATACCCATTTGTGGGTAATTTTTATAAATGTTGATATTAAAATTCTTTCTGCAAAACATATTTGATACTTTTGTGACAACTGATGCTTTAAATCTATTGCATGGATAATATCTTAATAAGTGCAGCCCTATCGTTTCTGATAACATTTTTCGCCATCCCTGTTATTATCCAGGTTGCAAAGAATAAGAAACTATTTGATGAACCGGATGAACGGAAAGTGCATAAAGCGGTAATTCCAACATTGGGCGGCCTGGGTATTTTTGCCGGATTTATTGTAGCAACGCTGATGGGGGTTCCAATGGGAATCACCTCTGAATTACAATACATTGCAGCAGCCAGTATCGTTATTTTCTTCCTGGGGATGAAAGATGATATCCTGGTTTTGTCGGCCAGTAAAAAATTTATCGGCCAGTTGATTGCAGCCGGCATATTGATAAAGTTTGCCGGGGTACAGATTACGAGTATGCATGGTTTTTTGGGAATTCATGAAATACCTCATTATGCCAGTATCGCCCTTTCTTTTTTCACCATCATAGTGATAACCAATTCATTTAACCTGATAGATGGTATTGACGGACTGGCAGGTAGCCTGGGCTTGCTTACTACGTTCCTGTTTGGAGCCTATTTTTATTATATTGGCCATATTGAATATGCAGTTATTGCATTTGCGCTTTCGGGCAGCCTTGTCAGCTTCCTGATTTACAATTTTTCACCAGCCAAGATATTTATGGGCGACACAGGATCACTCCTGCTGGGCCTGATCAACTCCATACTGGTTATTAAATTCATCAATTTATCAAGCAGCCCGGCTGTGGCCTTACCCCTGGCAGCAGCACCGGCAATCGGTATCGCAATTTTAATGATACCCTTGTTTGACACCCTGCGTGTATTTGGATTGCGTATCGTTGATGGCCGTTCGCCATTTAGTCCCGACAGGACACATGTTCATCATTTTCTCCTCGATATCGGCTTTTCTCACCGCAGGATTACCATATTATGTGTGGTGCTTAACTGCATCTTTATTGGAATTGCAGTTGGCCTCCGTAACCTGGGAACCACCTCTGTGATTGGGATATTACTCGTAACAGGCCTGTTATTCATCGGCATCATATATTACCTGCGGCAGAAGAACAAACCTGTTTCGGTAAACGACCTGGTTGAAAATGAAGTGAGAAAATCGCACAAAATACTCTCTTTTACTCCTGAAACGGTTGAAGTGGAATAATACCTGCTTCTTTTTATTTTCCCCTTAACAGGCTGCATAAAAATCCGGCTATAAGTAATAGTAGTTTTTTATAGCTTTGCATCCAATTTAACACATTATGGAAGTAGATTTAAACAAATTACTGGCAGATACGGAATCGGCCATGAGAAAAGCAATTAGCCACCTGGAAGCCGAACTGGTAAAGATCCGTGCAGGTAAGGCAAGCCCCGCTATGCTGGAAGGGATCATGGTTGAATATTACGGTAATCCTACAGCCATCAACCAGGTGGCGAATGTTTCGGCACTGGATGCCCGGACCATATCTGTACAGCCATGGGAAAAAAATATGCTCCAGCCAATAGAACGTGCCATCATTGCTGCCAATATAGGAATCAACCCGCAGAACGATGGCAACATCATCCGGTTATATCTTCCGCCGCTTACCGAAGAGCGAAGGAAAGAAATGGTGAAAAAATGCAATGGCGAAGGAGAGCATGCAAAAGTTTCTATCAGGAATATCCGCAGGGACAGCATTGAGCACATAAAAAAATTCCAGAAAGATGGGTTGAGCGAAGATGCGGCAAAAGACGCTGAATCAGATGTTCAGGGTATTACAGACAGGTTCATTTCCCTGGTGGAAAAGCACCTGGAAGCAAAGGAAAAAGAGATCATGGTCGTTTAATATCTTTAGGTAACAGGGTATATCGTTTTGTCAGTTGCGGATAAAGCTAACCGTTACCACATACCATTTCATTCAACAAATTTTACGGCATGCAGATTCTACC
>CALKVC010000068.1 GCA_937996595.1 uncultured Chitinophagaceae bacterium | reverse complement strand
AGGCAACCGGGTCTAATGAAATGCTGTACGGGTTGATAGGTGTAAGAAAATTATACAGGTCGCGTATATTGGTACCTGCATTATACCCATAGCTTTCAGCATTCCCGAAACCATAGGCAATGGCATTGAAACCGGAATCGGACTGTATGGTATGTACGCCAGCGGTTACATTTTGTATAAGGTAAGAGTAAGCGGGATCCTGTGGATGTACGGTAAAAAGTGCCGGGTTTACAGGCACTCCGTCTATTGTAAATGAACTGATACCGGTTCCGGTGTTTGGTATAACCACATTAAAATAATGCTGGTTGATATTGAAATTTCCGGTTGCATTCCAGGTAACTTTTGAAATATTCTGTTCTACCGGGCTCAGGTAAATCACTTCGGGATCACCCGGATTGGCATTGCCGCATTCATTTTGTGATGTGATGTATTGTGCCACCAGGATAGGCAGGTCAGATTCAATTCTTTGAAGGGTTGCCGTGGCGGCCAGTTCATAATAGAAATTATTCACCAGCGGCGATGCAATGGGTAAACCATTAACTGTAACTACGGTTGCCGGATCGGCTACGCAAATACGGTAAATATTATTGGTCATATTACCACCGGTTCGGCAAGTGAGATATTTTTTTCCCCAGGCATTTTTGGGGAAATTCTGAACCATATAATTATCCGAAGAAGATTGGTTCCCATCGCAGGATATGCCGATCCTTCCGCTACCGGAAAAAACAGCTATTCGTTTGCACCCGCTGCTTCCACTGCTAACGCTTTTTATTTTAGAGCCGGTGAGGTCTACACCCCTGAATGTAAGATTCGGTGGCGTACCTGTTGTTGTGGTCAGTTGACCCATCACATTATATACCTGCCCCTGCGTTAAGGTAATGGTAAAGGGCACATTGGCAGCATGGTTGATGGTGGCTGCACTAGGGGTGATTTCAACCGTGGTTGTACCGGTATCACAGGCTACCACATAAAACCAGCAATTGGCATTATCAGTATTGGAAACATTTTCATAATTAACGGAGTAATATTCCTTCCCCAATGTATTGGTAGGAAACAAAATGGTAGCACCGGATACGCTCTGATTATAGATATGTGCATATGCCACTATCGGCCTGTCACTAACTACATGTATCCCCTTATTTTCCGGAGCAACGGATTCTGCCCGTAAACTGGCATCCTGAAGACCGGTTTTGGGAATGGGAGCTGACGTAAGTACAGTTGGAAGCGGGCCGCTGGTAAGGGATTGTGTATAGCCGGTTCCCGGAACAGAAATGGTAATATTGGTAACCTGGTCTGTGGCAAAATATAACACCATGTTCTGGCTGCCTCCTCCTCCACCTGACAGCATTTGCTGGTGATAACCGTAACCAACCCAAAAATCTTTTCCCTTATTGGAAAAGTCCTGTGCAATGGTATAGATCGATGAAAATAAGGATAGCAGGAGAAGTAAATATTTCTTCATCAGTTCAAGTATAATATATTAAGATTGCTTCAAATACCGGGCTTATGAGCAAGATTGCCGGGTTATTTAAAATGCAGCCTGTAATTTAAGAAAGATATTTCACTTTGAGGTTAACTGTTCAGGTAAAATAAAAGAAAAAGAGCCGCATGGAAATGCAGCTCTTGTTAAGAATCTGATGATTCTGTAACCCCCAAAGAAAACATCTTATATTATGGTGGAAACCCTTTAGGGCTTTCGGTTTACTGAAGAAACCGCTCCCCTTTTTTCCACCTGAATTATTTCACTTTTTTGCCGGATTGAGCCAGTAAGGCCGATATGTTCTACCCGGAAATACAAATCATCCGGCCTGGTCATTTTTCCTTTAAAAAGGTATTGTTCTCCTTTTTTACCGGTATCAGGGCCCAGAACGAGGGCAATGGTATGAAAGTCTTTCCCGTCAGCACTTCCCTGAACTTCCCAATAATTACACTCATCACCTGCGTCTGCCGTCCACTCAACCGTAAGTTGTTTATTCTTTTCATTTGCTTTTAGTTTGGTAATATTTATGCTCTTTCCGCTTACCTGTTCCTGGCCAAAAACCCGGTCTATTCCCGGAATTAAGATCAGCATTATTAAAATCAACCTTTTCATTGCATTTAATTTTCATGTTCAAATCCGCGGCCTCTTGCAATGAATAATGGATCAGAAAAGTTTTTTAAAAGAAGCTGCTTTAATGTTGGAAAGCAGCTTCTGAAATAAAAAGTCAGGCAAAGAATCCTTTTTAGCCCCCCATGGTCATATTGCCATAAACCGTATCATGCTCACATCCGGTGTTGAACTTTTTTACCAGTAAAGCCACCGGAAGCTTTTACTGAGGATGGTTTGTTTAGATAACTACGTTTGAAAAGAAATTTTTTGGAGATAGATTCAAGAACAATAAAATAAAATCGATTATATAGCAGCCTTTACTACAGTACTGGTACCTTCCGTTGCGCTTGCGCCCCTGCTTACAACCCTGTAATATACTTGTCCGGCTTTCATTTTAGAAAGGTTTTGCTTGAAAGCGAAGCCATTGTTGGTTTGCCTTGGGTCAGGACCCATTACAATACCGATAGTAGAGAAGTTCTTGCCATCTTTGCTGGCCTGTACTTCACAAATATTTGATACCAGTGCGTCTGTTACGTTCCAGTTAATTACGATGTTATTATTGATAACTTCAGCCTTTACATTGCTGATTCCTGAATTTACCAGTTCTTCGGTAGCTGCAGTTTGTGCAGAAACAGTAGATAGTGATAGTGATAGCAGTGTTACGCAGATCAGGTTACGCAGGGAAGTAAAATTTGAGTTCATTTCTTGGTGGTTTGGTGTTTTTAATTTTTTTGGGGCTTTTCTGCGTCGGCTGTTCGCGTTGCAATCAGGAGTTATTGGAGGCGATTTTGAAATGTAAGATAACCGAGGTAACCGTCATCCGTAATTTCAATACAAACATAAAGTGAATTTACGGTAAGTGCAAGCTTTTCCTTAGTAATTTTACCATATTTCGAGGTTTTATACTTATCACATTACGATGGGAAAATTCCTTCAACATTATAAGCGATTGAATTAATAATTTCTAACCATTAATTTAATTTATTGATTTTTATTCAGAATTGAAAGTCTTTTCAATATAATAATCATCAAACTGCGTTGTAAAATGCAGATAATCAAACTGTATAGTAAAAACCGCAATTTAGAACATGTTACCCGTTTTAAACACTCAACTATGTGATATTCAATCAGATATCTATTTTCGAATAGTAAGCTTCATTTTCCTGAGGTTTAATTAATTTTCATGTACTTATACTATTTAAAACACAAAAAACCCGTTACAGGAAATCCGTAACGGGTTATTCAGGCTATTAAGTAACTATTATTGCTTGATCAGCTTTTCTATAAATGTATTTTCATCGGTAACCAGTTTCAGTAAATATGGAGCGGAAGGCAGTTTTTCCAGGTCATTTACTATGAACCAGTTGAAACCCTTCAATCCTTTAACTGTTTTGCTGTACACTACTTTTCCATTCAAATCCATAAAACTGAAGGAAACCATACAGCTATGCGGCAATGTCAGGTAAATATCCAGTTTACCGGTGAATGGATTTGGCATCACCCTGGTTTCAATGGTTGCGTCTGAATTTACCTTTATATTGATGGTTTTGCTGAAACTGAATGTATTATCCATGTCAACCATTTTAAGCCTGTAATAGTTCTGGCCTTTCAATGGCAATGGGTCAATCGTTTTGTATTCAGATTCAACCGAACTGTTGCCCTTTGCATTTACTTTGGTCAATGGTTTAAAGTCGGTTCCATCTTGGCTGCGCTCAACTTCAAAATGGCTGGAATTGCTTTCTGAAGACGTTTTCCAGAACAGGTCCACTTTGGTACCGTTCAACTTTCCATCAAAATCAAATATTTGAATAGAAATAATTTCTGCAGATGATTTGATTTCTAATGTATTCGTAAACGGATTTGGAATAGTGATGATTGGAGCAATTTCATTTACTTCATTACTAGCCAATGTAACATCTTTAATCACTGTTTTCTTTGAAATCAACCATAAATTTGGGTCAATAGCAACTGATAAAATTTTCATATTTGTCTGAAAATCAAATTTTTGCCCAGAGTTGAAATGATTTAACAAAATCGTTGTGTCCATTGTAACACTATTCAACAGATCGGAAGAGCA